>DATKXK010000013.1 GCA_035529075.1 Acidobacteriota bacterium
CCGGCTTGGTAATGAACAGGTAGTCAATCAGCGCCGTCAGGTCGCCAATGTCGATGACTCCCTCCGTATCACCGTCAATGTTCGCCTCCTCCGGACACGGAAGTTCCGGAGCCGGCTTGGTGATAAACAGGTAGTCGATCAGCGCCGTCAGGTCGCCAATGTCCACAACCTCACCCGGGTCGCCGTCCACGTTACCCACCTTTTCAACACAGCAGCCGAACAGGTCGCCGCAGCCGGGACGCAGATTCTCCGAATACCACACCCGCGCCGCCTCCATCCGGGCGTCCATGTCTGCCTCCAGGCCGTTCTGCACCGTCGAGACCACCGAGTAGAACGTCATCGTATCAGCGGCTCCGAGCGTAACGTTGTGCTTGAACGTCACGACACCGTGAAGGTCCCCGTTCTCGCTCTCCATACCGTTGTCGTACCCGGTCAGGCTGCCCATGAGCTGCCAGAACCGCGGCGGCTGCAACGTATCGTCGATAAACAGGTTGCTGTCGTTACGACCCGCAAACGCTCCCACGAAAGCCATGTCGTTTACGCAGTTGTTCGTATTGTACTCCACGTTGGTGTACATGCCCAGGAAGGCCTGAGTGCCCCACCGGTTGGCATGGTCCTGGCACCGCAGCGTGTCCGCAACGTCGTCAGTACCCTGGTAGTAAATCGTCCGGTACTTGGCGTTCGGAATCCCGTTGTTGTTCGAACCGGTGCTGGCCGGAATATCCCAGTCGATGACCTCACCAAAGACCAGGCTGTCGTGCGGGTTGCCGTCGTTCGAAAACACCTGGACCTTCTGGATCATGAAGAAAGCGCTGTCGCCGCCGCCCGTCGGGGCGTATGTCGTCTTCTCCACGGCCAAAGTCGAATCCCAGTTTACGAACGTACCGGTAAAGTACGCCTGGTAGTTCGGGCCGTCGATCGACTCCGGATCGGCACCACCCGTCACCGGGTAGAAGGCGTGGTCGGTCGCAAAGCCCTGCGCGTGCATGGAATAGCTCATCCGGTAACCCTCACCGGGAACATCCTGCACGATGATGGGGCTGCCCGAGTACAGGTAGACGGCCGCACCGACGTCGCAGTCACCCGGATGAATCAGCGTGTCAGCCGACACGTAGTCCAGATTCAGAGTTCCGGGGCCGCCATTACCGTTGAAGCCCATTTCACCGTTGCTGGTGACGATCAGCTCGACGAAGTCCAGTTCCTCGGGCGACCGGGCCGTTGCAGCCGTCGACAGGGTGTCAAAGGCCAGCCCGACAACCGTGTCCGCCACCAGGAAGTCCACGATGACGAACGCGACCGAGTCTCTCGGCTCGGGCGCGTCGGACCACATCGAGACCGCGCCGTTCAGCGCCACGATCGAGCCCGGGGAGTCGATGTTGCCCTCGTGGTTGAGGTAGACATCAAACGTCGCCGTGTTGCCGACACCGGCGCTGATGGTCAGGTCGGTGGCGCTGGCCGCCAGCCAGCCGCTCACCGGCGAGGTCTCGGTCAGGACGATGCTGTCAACGGTCAGCGTCGTGTTACCGTCGTTGACCACCTCTACGGTGACAGTATCGGCGGCACCGTGGTGCACCCATGACGGAAAGCCGATTGCGGCAGGTGTGAATGCGATCTGCGGCGCCGTGACCGGATCGACGCAGCCGAGCCGGATCCACTTCAGGTCGTTGTTCGTAGCATCACCGCGGCCGATACCGAAATTGCCCGGAAAGTGGTCCTCGAGGTAGAACATATGCAGGTAGTGAGAACCGGTGTATTCCGGGTCGACGACCAGCAGTTCCGCGCCCGGCCACGTGAGAGCCCCGGGGTAGGCGGTTACATCCATTCCGTACTTGGCCAACATCACCTTGGTGTCATTCATGCAAACGCCGCCGAACCCGAGCGAGTCGCAGCCCGGCGTGTAGGTGTTGGTCAGGTTGCGCTCCGCATCCCAGAGCAGGCCGTCCTTAGTGGTCGACACACGCATGTATATCTCACCGTTGGCCTGATACACGCGGCTGGGGGCCGTGCCGAACGAGGACGCACAGTCGTTGATGATCGGCGGGTCGGCGTAGATGTCGTTCCAGCCGGAGTAGATAACGTACAGGCGGCCATTGCACTCGGCGATATTGAAGAATGCCAGGTACATTGTATTGGCGCCGCCGAACCCGCACACCTGCGTGTTCCAGTTGATGCCGTATTCACGGTTGGACACGCGGCTGGTCAGGTCCGTCCGCGATGTCCAGTGGAGCAGTGAGCAGGTGAAGTCGTTGAAAAAGAAGCCGCCCGGCGCGTTGTACACGTCCTCCGGATACGGGTTGGCGTTCCACAGAACGTGCAGGTAGCCATCGCTGTCATAGAACGGCTGGACCTCAATCCACGGGCCGTATGATCGCTCCACACGGTTGTAATTGGTGATGTTTGTCGGGCCGCCCCAGTCTGCGCCTCCGTTGGTGGATTCCCGGTAGAACACGTCGCAATCCGAACCGTTGTTCTCGCTGAAGGCCCAGGACGTATGATGGTTGTAGGCGATGGCCACTTTACCGGAAACGCTCGACGCCGCGATAACGCCGCGATAGTTTGCCGAGTCGATCGTCAGCGGACCTTCCCACGATGTGGTCGCCCCCATCTGACCGGCGTTCACGGTGCGGAAGTACTGGATGACGACCTCTGTCACGGCCGGCGCGCCCGCGTCGGGAGTGAAGAAAGTCTGCTCATGAGCAACCACGTGAACGATCACGTCGCCGCCCCACTCCTGGACTTCAACGATGGGGTGGCGCAAGGCACCGGACCCATCGACAAAGCCGGCCGTGTACTGTTCCGCCGGGATCACACTGCCGCCGCTCCAGAAGCAACTGTGCAACGACGTGTTGCCGTACATGTGGTTATCCAGATCGCCGCCGGCGTTGTCCTCACCGGCAAGCACGATCAACCCGTCAGAGGTTACGTCCGACGAGGCATACCGGCCCTGTTCGTCGGCCGCTCCGAGGACACATCCCGTGTTGATGCCGCGGGGCCAGCCACCGGTGCCCGTCGGATCGTAGACGTTGTAAGCCATGTGCTGTTTGGTAACGTCCGCCTGCACCAGATCCGTATAGGTAAACTGGACCGACGGCGGACCGGGCGGCTGGCTGAAGTCGATATAGTGGGCCTTAACCGAGTATTGCCAGTCTTCGTACGTCTCTCTCACCGTGATGCCGGGGGACGCCTCGCCACCAGCCACGGCACCCAGCGAGACCGGCCGGGATGGCTCCGGTACCAGATCATCCTCGTTAAGGACCTTCTCGGTCCTGACCGGTGCCTGGCCAGTGCGCGGGAAGCTGTATTGAGTGACGCTGCTCGTGCGCTTGTCAAGCGCACGATCGGTGCCGGTCCGGTCGTAAACCGCCTTCGACGCGACCGTCGCCGCCACGAACGCAAAGCACAGCAACGTTAAGAGAAACAAGAAGGGTAGTTTCTTCATTATTCCTTAACTCCTTTCATACCCTGCATAGTCGCTTACCCGGCAGTGTCCTGCCGAGTGCTTCTATATGCGGCCTGCCACCGGGACCATACCGGCGCCAACCGCACTCATTGCAAACGCAACACAGATGTTACCCTTTTCTGCGGATTCACCTCCTTTCACGAACCGTGATGCAGAAACCTTGTGAAATGATACGCATGAATTGGTTGGATCTCGTATCGTCCATCCTTCGCCGAGGAGACGACCTTCTGACGATATGGCGCGTTCAATACTGCCCGACCCGTATTACAAACCACCCGGAGGACCCCTCTCCGCCGGGAAGGTTACATTCCGACATTGATTGGAACGATAACACTGAGGCTATAACTCCTCCCACAACTGCTACGGTCGGCGGTCTTTGACAGCGCATCCAAAGCGACTGTGGATCCAGCAGGACCAAAACAGCCTGAGTCGGACGCGCAGGTAGCTGGCGGCCCGAAGCCAGCAACACTGTGATGTGATGCCAGTTGCACACGCCGACATGCTTAAAATACGCCGCCACCGCGCGAATGTCAACTCTTATTTTGGATGTGCCCGGCCGGCGCCGGTGTGAAGCCGGAATCGTGGACGCGCTCGGGCTTGTGTGGCGAGGATTCGATTGCAGCAACGTCACATAACGCCGTTCGCACGACGCGAAGGCGGAAATCTAGCGGAAGGCCCCAGCCAGGTAAAGGACCAGGCCAGTTATGGCAGTGAGACCGGCAAAGGCGGCAGCAAGCAGCCAGACCGACGGCGATTTCTTCACCGGCGGCTTTTCCCTTTCGGCTATGGCCTGCATCGAACGGGCGGCCTGGCAACGCTGCTCATAATCCTCCCAGTCCAGCAAGAGCTGTTCCGGAGTCGGGTACCGGTGGGTCACCCGGATGGCGAGCAACTTGTTGAGCATGAGCATGATGTCCTCAGGCAACTCCAGCCTGACGTCATCGAGGCGGAGATTTCCCCCCGCATCGTACTCTGGATTCCGGCCCGTGATCAACTGGTGAAAGATCACTCCCAGCGCATAAATATCGCCTTGCTTGGACTGTTTGTGCTCGGGAGGACTGTACCAGTTCTTCTTGCCGGCGGCGTCGTAGTGAACCGGCAAACCGAAATCACAGATTTTCACCTGCTCTTCGGCGGCAAAGAGGATATTGGAAGGCCGCAGATTGCCGTGAACGATATTGTTCTTGTGGGCGAAGTCCAGTCCCAGGGCAACATCGAGGATAATGTTGGTCGCTTTCTGCCAGGGATACTTGCGAACCATCCGTTCGGCCAGCGATCCACCCTGGGCGTACTCCGAAATCACCACCGTGGACTTGTTGTCTCCACCGGAGCCGAGGATGTTTATGATGTTCTTATGCTTCAGCGAGGAGAGCAGTTTCGCCTCCTTGCGACCGGCTTCACCCTTGGTATGCTTCTTTATGATGTAAAACCGCTTGTTGACCTTGTTTTCCACCAGTATGGTGGAACTGAACTTGGACTCCTTGATGGTATCCAGGTACCGACATTTGCCGATGAATGACTCTGAACCGCGTACCGAGAAGTGGTCGCCCTTCTCCTGTTCAGTTCCTCCGCCGATGGCGTTCAGAAGAGCGTCTTTCAGCTCCACGGCCGACTGGAAGCGGTCCTTGGCGTCCTGGGCCAGGCACCGCTGGACGATCTCATCAAACACCGGGTCGATCTGCTTATTGACCTCGGAAGGCAGTTTGAAGCGCCCCAGGGGCTTCTTACTGACCAGGATCTCGTAGATGATGACGCCCATTGCATAGATGTCGGTAGTGTGATCCACGTTCGTGGAGGACACTTTCTGCTCCGGGGACATGTAGGAGAGGGTCCCCATGATCACGTCTGAGGAGGTCATTTCGCTGTCGGGCGTGCCCACTATCTGCGCGATCCCGAAATCGGCCACGCGTGGATTCCCCTGGCGGTCGATCAGGATGTTGGCCGGCTTTATGTCGCGGTGAATCACGCCGTTCTTGTGCGCGTAGTCGAGCGCCTTGCAGACCTGCGCCACCATCTCCAGTTTGGTTTTCAGCGGGATCCTGGTCGACTCGATCACCTCGCGCAGTGACGTGCCGTCGACATATTCCATGACAAAGTAGTAGCGGTTACCGGCCTTGCCCTTGTCGATGACGTGAACGATGTTCGGGTGATTGAGACGAGCGATGACCATCGATTCGCGCTGGAATCGACGCACCAGTTCGGGATCGCTGCTCAGCTTGCTGAAGAGAATCTTTATCGCCACGTCCCTGTTTAGCGACGCCTGGCGGGCTCTGTAAATCTCGGCGATTCCCCCCTGGCCGATCTTACCGGTGAGAATGTAGTCACCGATTTTGACCTGTTTGGATTGTAGTGCTGCCTGTGTCATAACGATCGAGATCCAAAAAAAACGGGGACAGCCGTTCCGTCGGCTATCCCTGTATAAATCGGCAGCTTGAGAGAGATGGTTTATTTGACCAGGACCATTTTTTTTGTTTCGGAGCCGCTGCCGTAATCGAGGCGGTAGAAGTAAATTCCGCTGGGCTGGCCCGAGGCGTCATACTCGAGCCGGTGGACACCGGCCGAGCACCAGCCGTCGGCCACCAACCCAACCCGTTGCCCCAGAACGTTGAAGACCTCCAGCTTGACGTGGCTGGCCTCCGGAAGCGAGAATTCAAGCATCGTCGCCGGGTTGAACGGATTCGGGTAGTTCTGCGACAGCGAGTACTGCGCCGGCAGCAGGCCGTCGTCCGACTCGTTATCCACCGCCGTCGGCGTCTCCAGCACCACTGCCCCCGGCGAGAAGCGAGGCAGGTAAATCTTCAAACCGGTATTGTCGGCCACCGCGATCCTTGTCCACCAGTGAATGTCGCCCATGATCAGGGAATCCTGGTTAATCGAGTCAATCGCAAAAATTCCCGGCGGCGCTGTTGCGGACAGGCTGAAAAACAACTCGGCAAGCACCCCCGACTCGGCCGTGATGGTGGGCAGCGGGGAGACAAAGGCATCCGGCACGTAAGTGATTTTCACGGTCCGGTCTTCCGCCTTATCATTCACCAGACCCCCGAAATTGTCCGATTTGAGCGACCCCGCAAAGGAAACGGAATCCAGAGTCAGGTAGGGGCTCTCATACCGCAGAGGGATCTCCATACCGGAGATGGCAAGGTCGTTATTAGTTAACCGGACCTTGACACCGAACTGGCCACCGCGGGCCGCTTCGACCGAGTCCACCGAGATGAGGCCGTTCCAGGGTATCCCCTGAGCCCAGCCCGAGACACCCGAAAGCAAGACTACCAGAGCCGTAAGTGCAGTAACAAATCGCATCATCGAAATCATCCTTTTCCCATGACCGGCTGAACACCCCTCGTAAGCGTCCAGTCCCGGCCTGTAGTGCCGCTTTAACCGACTTGCAGCGCAAATGCTATGCCGGGACCGGCAGGTCACCGGACGGCGGGTGCCAGCCGCAATCACCGGCTGCCGACACGGCCGAACCGGCCTGCCCGCCAGCATCTTCCAAGCTTTAGCGGTCTGGTGTCTACAAACTGAACAGGACGCACTGTCCGTTTTCCGGCGGGTATACTTGCGCACCGGTTTTCATACGCAGCAGACAGTTACAATATCGAGGTTCTCACCTGAAAAGTCAAGCCTTGCGGAAACTACGGGCCGGTCTTCTCTGATAGATACGGGCAGGTTGAGGGCCAAGGAGTGTCGGCGGCCTACTTCCAATCCGTCTTGACGTTCACGAACATCGTCTTGTTGTCGCGCCAGATGAAGAAGATGACCTCGACGGGCCGGGAAGCCTCGATCAACTTCACAGCCTCCCGGACGTCCTCAACGGACGTAACGGGTGTGTTGCCGATCCTCTGGACGACGTCGGCGATCTGCAGCCCTCCCAGCATGGCCAGGCCGCCTCGCTGCATCTCCGAGACGACAACGCCGCGGAAGCTGCTCTCATCCTGGTTGTAGCGGACAAAATCGGCAAAGACGAGATCCCGCACCTTGAACTCGAGGCTCTCACTCTCATACTCCGGCGCGTCCGACGGCGCCAGCGGCGCCTTGTCCAGCCAGGTAAGCAGCTTCAGCGTATCGGTCGCCATTTCACTCGGTCTGAAGACGGAGAACTCAACCGCCGAACCGGCCTCCATCTGGGCAATACGACGCTGAAAGATCGGAAGCCGCTCGTCCCGATCCACCTGGACGGCCTCTCCGTTCACCTCGTAAATAACGTCGCCGATCCGCAGGTCGGCGACTTCGGCCGGCGATCCGCTCATGACGTCGTTGACAATGATGCCGCCCGGGGTTTCGATGCCGAGAAACTCGGCAATATCCGGGGTCAGGGCCTGCAACGTGATGCCCAGCCAGGCTCGATCGACCCTGCCGCGTTGCGGCGGATCGGCGATCATCTTGGCCAGGCGCTCGCCCGTAATCACGCCCAGGAGCGGGATGTCAAACTCGCCAAACGACTCGATCAGCCCGCCGGCATCGGCCTGGGCCGCCGTCGGGTCCATCAGCGAGCCCAGAACGCCGACCGGGGTCAGCCGTTCATCGAACAGCACGGACGACATCTCCAGCCCCGAGAAGCCGACCGTCAGCGCGAATTTCTCAGGTGTTTCAACCAGTGAGGACACCATGCCGATATCGGCGGCCAGGGGCGGGTGAACGAACTCGGGCAGCAGCATGAAAAGTGCCAGCCAACTTCCCACCTCAAACTGACGATTGACGGCGAACCTGACCGGCGTGAATTCCGCACCTTCCGCGTCAAGAACGCGGGCAAAGGCAATCCGCGTGAAGCGATCAGTACCCAGGTACTCGGCTTCATACGTGCGGTCGTCGAACGTATGAGCCTCTATTCTCGTCGGTGTGATCTTCACCTGCATGCCGGACATCGAGGAGAAGACGTTGTCCTGGCTCAGGAAGCTGCCGTCGAAAATGAGCAGCCCGTCCTCTCTGACCACGGTCGCGAGCAGGCGCTGCTCCTGTTCATTGGTGTGCGTGCCGAACGACAACTCCACCTTCAGATCGATTATCACCGAGAACGAGCGAACCAGCTTGTCCAGCCGGTCGAAATCGAAGGATTGAGCGTCGACGCGACAGGCCGGCAGGACAACCGCTGCCGCGACAACCGGCAGAATGATCCGACCGAGCCATGGGCGCAGGAGTCTACTCCTCATCTTCTACCCCTTCCTGTCTCGAGTCGACGCTGAGAACGGCCAGCCTGATCGCCCCGTTGCGGTCAATCCGCAGCAGCACCTTGCGGGCCCCGGACGCCGAAAGCTCATTGTACGCGCGGACAAACTCGGCCAGTGCGAGAATGGGCTCCTTGTTGATACCGGCAATAATATCTCCCGGCCGCACCCCGCTCAGATCGGCGGCGCCCACACGCTTTACACCGGTGACGAAAACGCCGAGCGTATCGCTAAGCTGGTTCTCTATCTGCATCTGCCGCGTGATTGCCTTGACGGTCAGACCCCAGTCAGAGCACTCGAAGTCTTCACCCTGAAGGTCTCCCAGTTCGACCGTAACCAGCCCGAATTCGTATTCTCTCTCACCCCGTAGCACGTTCAGGGTGATCTGGCTGCCCGGGGGAAAACTTGCAATCCGCTTGTAGAAGCTCGGCAACTCTTCCACGAACCGGGCCGATACCGGCTCGCCGTTGATGGCCAGGATGATATCCCCGGCTTTCAGGAAATTCTTCTCTGCGGGCGAACCCGGATCCACCGAAGCGATCAGCACGCCCGAGTTGCGGTCGGCACCAAACCAGTCCTCCAGTTCCTGAAGCGCCTGACATTCCACGCCGATCCAGCTCCGGCTCACTTTCCCGTGCCGGAGGATTTCCGCCGTCACTTCTTTGACAATGTTGATCGGAATGGCAAAGCCGAGGTTGTTGGCCAGGAAGGTGGCGCGTGAATTGATCCCGACCACGCGGCCCAGAAGATCAACCAGCGGGCCGCCCGAGTTCCCCGGGTTTATGGCCGCATCCGTCTGTATCCAGAGGTTATAGCGACCCGTCCGTTCGCCCGACGGAAGCCGGTAGTACGCGGAGAAGTACCTGTCCTTGGTCGAGATGACACCGGATGAAACGGTTCGGGACAAAGACAGCGGCGATCCCATCGCCAGCACCTGCTGCCCGACCTGAATGGAATCGGAATTGCCCAGAACGGCCACCGGCACATCGCCCTGGTGCTCGCTAAGGTCGAGTTTCAACACGGCCACGTCGGTGGGCGGGTCACCGCCGATATATTCCGCCGGGACCTGCTCCTTGTCGAAAAGCGTGCAGATGATTCGCTCAGCCTTGCCCGCAACGTGATAATTGGTCACGACATAGCCGTCGGGATGGAAAATCACACCCGAGCCGATAACCGCCTGCTTCTTCAACTCCCCGGTGTTGTAGTCCTTGATTACCGGCTGGATATGCACCAGAGCAGGAAGAACCATGTCCCTGGCCGTATAAATCTGCTGCTGGATAGAGGCCGCCGACGCACAGGCCGGGGCCGGGGCCGCCGCCGCCAGCAGTATGAAAATTGCCTTTCGCGCTGTCAAGTCTCGCATCTCCCTGTTTGGACTTCCCAACGGCTTTAACCGCCGAAGAGGCCGAAAGTTCAGAGCTTTTTCCCGCGGACGTTAGCCGTACAGTATAACCACCTCTAAAACTAATCGGCAAGACCTAAGTCTTCTTGGAGCCGATTTTGCGCTCACACCCAAATAAAAAAAAGCCGCCCCGGGGCGGCTTTACATGCAGGTCCAAGTCTGCCCGTAATGCCTATCTCCTGCCATGGAAATCCACGGAACCAAGCCCGACGTCCACGACAAAAATCAAGCGGTCATCAGCATCATCGAAACCGCGACTTTCGTAAATACCACGTCCCAGACTCTCCAGTCGAAGGCCCTTGAAGTCGACCGAGGAAAACCACGAGTCCTCATCGGTCTCTATTCGCACGGCCATGTCGCTCGGGATGTCGATATCGACCGAACCGACCCCCACGTCCACCTCAACCACCGCCTCACCGGAAAACTCACCGTGGAAATCCAGCACGCACGAGGAGGCTCCGGCTTCAAACTCCAGCCGCTCGAAGTTGGCGTTGCCCAGGTTATAGATCTCCAGCGAGGAGGCACCGGTCGAGATCGAGAAATCTCTCAACTCTTCCTTGTTGGGTTTAGAAAAGTCGATCTTCCCGCTGGTGGCTCCGACTTCAAGGTGCAATTCGGTGATCGGCAGGCCGCCCAGATCAAACTCGGCCTCGCAAGCACCGATCTCCATATCCAGTTTCAGGGGGTATCGTGTAGACAGCGTCAGATTCCACTCGTTCTCAAGGTCATCATGTACTCTCCCCCGGCGCAGATCACTTTCAAGACGCAGGTAACCGGTGTTTCCTCTCTTGTAGTAATCGACCTCGTGACGCACCCATCGAGGCGTCTCCGAGATCTCCAACGACACCACTTCGGCAATGTCGCCGCTTCGAATGGACAGCTCACCGGCTCCAAACTCACATTCCACGACGATGTTTTCGGCTCCCTCTCCGTCCACGAGTTCGGTCACGGTCTCGACATCGCCCGCCAGCACCAACCCCACCGAAACGAGCGCGGCAGCAAGCCCTCGGGCTATGGCAGATCGCAAATTCATCAGCAGACCTCTTTTGCTAAGGCTTCAGGTTCCTCTAATCTTCTATACTGGAAACGGTGTCGGATGTTTCACTCGCCGCGCGGCGGCGGGGGCGGAGGCGTGTCGATGCCCCGGGAGGAGCGCCTTATCGGCGGCGGTTCGCAGAAAGGCGGCCGTTCGGGAATCGGCGGCGGAGCAGGCGCGGGAGCTTCCTCATGCCCCCCGACCTGACGCTCCCCGAAACCGCGGTAGGCCCTGAACCCGAACCGCGTGAGGACCACCGCACCGGTGCCGGTGAACAACGCATAGGCGGTGACCAGAATCGCCACCACGAGGAAGAATATGCCAAACCCCCGCGAGACATCATCCGAGGACCCGAGCAGCACCGCCACAACCGTCCAGATCACCGCGTAAGCCAGAATCCCGACCGTCGCGCCGTACATGAGACTTCTGTCCCTGCCACTCCTGGCGCGGAATACCAGCCGGTCCACGTGAATGCCGGTGGAAATCATGGCCAGCATCAGCGCAAACAGGTATGCCAGCGGTACGAGAGGAATCAGCAGCACGCCGACCACCGTTACAGCCAGGAGCCCGATCAGCATCGGCAGCAAAAAGAGAAACAGAAGCCCCAGCAGAAACGAACGGGCAAGGTGTCGGGAAATGCAGTCATTCACGTTCTGTACCTGACGCGGCATAAGGGTGGTGGCAAGAAAGCCGGCAAACAGCATCAAGACGGTCAGGCCGAAGACAATCCAGATGCCGTAGGCCGTGAAACGCTCTCTAAGAATGTCGACCGGGAATTCGATGGGCTCGGTGAGGGTCTTTCGGCCGCCGACAACGCCGCCCTCCTTTACCACGATGTTCGGTGCGTTTACGTTGCCGTCAACCTGACCTGATTCGGTTACGAGCACAGTCCCGCTGTAGGAGCGGACATTGCCCTTCACCCAGCCCTTGATCGTCACCCTCCCGTAGGCGATGATGTGTCCCTCGACATACTCGTCGTAACCGATCAACACCGACTTCTGAATGTCCGACAGGCGTCTCTCCTCGGTACAGCGATCCCTCACGGGCAGGATAAAGTCCTCCGTCGCCCCCCGGCTTTCGGTCCCGCCGAGCTGGCGACTGCCTGAAGAGGTAACGAAAGTGGCGCGTTCGAAATCGTATACCCACCGGTTGCCCAGGGTGTCGTAAGCCAGGACGCCGTCCGCGGTGAGCGCGATTTCGTTGAAGAGCATGTCGGCTGCAATGGCGGGGCTGTCGACGGAGCTATCAACGGAGCTGTCGACGGAGCTGTCGACGGAGCTGTCGACGGGGCTGTCGATGGGGCTGTCCTGTGCCCGGACACCGTTGGCCGGCAAGGCACACGAGAGCGCCCAGGAAACACCAACGAGGATTATGAAAACAAACCGCTTCATCTGCATCGCACGTCCTATGTACGAGCGGCGTTATCAGAACTGCGCTACTGTCACGTCGCCGGAAGTCGAACTCAGGGAGACTTTGACACCGCCCAGACCGAACTCGCCGACGATCTGCTTTCGCGTCATGGACTTGACAGCGATCGGAATCTCGGTCCTGATCTCGCCCGTCTCCGAAGTTATATCAAGCATACCCGACGAAGTCCTGGGAATCACCAGGTTGATATTGCCGCTCTCCGTCTCGACGAAGAAATCCCGCCGGCTGTCAAGACTGGTTTCGATGTCCACCGAGCCGGTGGAGGTGGTCAGGTCAATGGCGCCGCGATCCTGCCGTATGTTGATAGCCGCCGAAGTGGACTTTATCCGAATGTCGCCTTCTACGAATTGCAGGTCAATCTCACCCTGCGCCTGCCTGACCTCGATATCACCGAAGAGCAGGTCGCCCCTGGTATTGCCCGAGGAGTTCTCAACCCTCACCGGTCCCTCCAGGCTCGACAGGGTAATGTCGGAGGCGGAACTGCGGATCGTGACCGCGCCGCGCACGTGGCTGATATCAATCTTGCCGCCTGTATTGGTCACGACGAAATCACAGCCTTCCGGCAGCGCAATCGACCAGTCGACCTCACCAAAGGCGTCTGACCCGCTCAGGCCGAGCACTTTCTGCCAGAACGAGCGGCCCCGGTTGCGCATCTGCAGGTAATTGGTCGTGACCTTGGCCCTGTCGCCGGAGACCTCCAGGCGAATCTCGATATGCGCCTGGACCGCCTCGGCCTCCTCCTTGCTGACGGCCTGCACTTTCTTGACCGCCTCGATCACGAGCCTGCCGTCATCACTGGCCGTGACCGTGAGATCGCCCTCGATGTAAGTCAATTCAAACGTCAGGGGCCCCTCGGGCTCGATGATCCGCTGGTAGTCAAAGGTGTATTCCTCGCCCTTGACCGCCGGATCCACCGCCAGGCACAACGCCAGCGATACGATCAATGTCAGGCAAGCTCTACGGACCATCAGGTTCTCCACCTCAGCCTTCAAAAGATGTGTTTCAGCTTCTTCTTGAGCAGCTCCCGGGCGCGAAATATCCTGGCTTTCACGGTCCCGATCGGTACGTTCAGTAAATCGGCGATTTCTTCGTACGATTTATCATCCTTGTGACGATAGATAATCACGTCCCGGTACTTGGGCGGCAGGGCGTCAATCGCCTCCTGGATGCTGAAACTGCGCTCCTTGCGCTCGAGGTCACGTTCCGGGTGGTACGAGTAGTCGGCCACCTCGATGTCGACCTGGCCGTCCCGGGTATCCATGGGGCGATCAAGCGACAGCGCCTGAATACGCCGCTTCCTCAAAAAGTCGATCGAGGAGTTGGCGGCGATCTTGTAAAGCCAGGTCGAAAAACGGTATTCCGAGCGGTACGACGACAGAGAGGCAAACGCCTTCATGAACGTTTCCTGCACCAGGTCGTCGGCGGCCTCACTGTTGCGTACGATGCGGTTAATTATGTGAAAAACCGCTGCCCGGTGCTTATCGACCAGGTATCCGTACGCTTTCTGATCGCCGGCCAGCGCTTCGGCTATTTTCACGCCTTCTTTGTCTTCCACCCGGGACCTGTTTAAGACTACGTATTCAGGGTGATCGCAGTTTCAAGTGACAAGCCACCTAACATAATGCCCCGACCGGTCAACTACAAGCAAAACCACCGCCCCAACTTACGCAGGGACGCCCGGTTAGCACCTCTTAACTGTTTATGTACCCCTGCCGGTAGCTCCGTCTGGGATCGTGTCCCCGCAAGTCAATGCCGTGCTCAAGGTATGCTTTCAGGTTGGCCAGGAAGAAAGTCCACCCCACCTGGCATCCCAGATGCATGGTCACCCTGCTACCCGGGTCCGTTTTCATACCGTACTGGTGGAGTTCACACAGAGAACCACCGGGTACTTTCCGTATGGTCACGGCCACTTCCTCGTTGTTCGAACCGAAAGGAAACACGAGCCGGTTCGGCCGCCGAACCGCGACCACCTTCGTCTCGAGTTTGTCACCGGTCATCCATTCAAAATACAGGCGGCCGTTCTTGCGAGGTTCTATGACAGCTCGGATCGGAAACCACCGGGTAATGATCTTGTCATCGGTCCACGCCCTGAACACCTTCTCCGGGCTGGCCTTTATCTCTATCCGCTTCTTGAACTGCGTCCAATCGTACTTTTTGCCCGCCACGCCAAGGCTCCTTTCCGCCGTTCATCTGTCCCGGGATCGGCCTCGCGCAAGCGCGAGCCGCCCTGATTGTTCGAACTTTATACACTTGTCTGCCGGTGGCCTGCGACCGACCTCGACACGGTTCACTGGTGTGAACCCGGTTCACGCCGGTACGTCCGTGGCACGAACCGTTCAGACTTTCAGCTTCTCTACATCCGCCTGCCTGCCGAGCACGATCAGAACGTCGGTGGCCCTGATGGTATAATCACCACCGGGCACGAAATCATACTCGGCCGTCCGCGTGTCCTTGACCGCTATCACCTGGACGTGGTACTTCGTTCTGAGCTGGAGTTCCAGCAACTGCTTGCCGACGAACCCGGCCGGAGGTACCAGCTCGGCCACGCAGTATTCACCCGAGAGCGGGAGATAATCAACCAGATTGGGATTAGCCAGCGAGTGTGACAGCGAACGCGCCATCTGCTGTTCCGGTATAATCGCCTGCGTCGCCCCCACCCTCTCCAGCACTTTGGCGTGGTCGGCGGAATTCGCCTTGACTATAACGCGCGCGGCGCCGAGCTCCTTCAAATGCAGAGTTATGAGGACCGACGCGTGCCAGTCCTTGCCGGTAGAGACGACGAAGCAGTCGTAGTTGCTGACGCCCAGTTGTTGCAGAAAGGCCCGGTCGGTTGCATCCGCCAGGATAGCCTGGTGGGCGCGATCCGGCAGCCCCTGCACCCGCCCCCTGTCGATGTCTACAGCCGTGACCTTGCACTTGAGTTTGGTCAACTCGGCGGCCACCGTAGCGCCGAAGTTGCCCAGACCGATGATTGCAAACTGTTTCACGTGACCATCCTTAGCCTACCATTACCGATTCTTCACGATATACGATTTCACCCTGCCGTATTGGTCTGGCCAGGGCATAAACCAGTGTCAGTAGCCCAACTCTCCCTGCAAACATCAGCACTATCAAGACGATCTTGCCCAGAGCGTGCAGGTGCGCTGTCGCGCCCAGTGAAAGGCCTACCGTTCCAAAGGCAGAGATCACCTCGAAGAGACTGTCAACAAACCAGCCGTGAGTCAGCGTATGCGGAAGCGGCCTCTCTTCGGCAAACATCAGCACCACGAAGAGCGCCACAATGACCAGGATGGCGACAAGCAGCACGGTCAGGGCGCGGCTGATCGAGTCGGGGCTTATCGAACGTTTGAATACAGCCACCGACCGTCGGCCCATGAAGCGATCATACGCCAGCAGCAGCACAATGGCCATGGTAGTCGTCTTGATGCCCCCGCCCGTCGATCCCGGGCATGCGCCGATGAACATCAGTATGATAGTGATGAGCAGACTCACCTCGGTAAGAGCCGACTGGGCCACGGTATTGAAGCCGGCCGTGCGGCATGTGACCGCCTGGAACAGGGCGTTGGCAAGGCTCTGAACAAAACCCATCCGCGCGAAACTGTTATTATACTCAGCCACGAGGAAAGCGAGCGTCCCCACCGCCAGGAGCATCGCAGTCGCGGCCAGGCACAGTTTCGAATGGAGCGACAGTCGGCCGGCACCCGGCTGCAGCCGCGCGGCCAACTCGCGAATCACCACGAAACCCAGCCCGCCGAGGATAATGAGCACTGCGAATATTGCCAGGGTGGGAATATCACCACTGTAAGCTTCCAGACTGTTCGTGAACGTTGAGAACCCGGCGTTGCAAAATGCCGATACCGCGTGGAAAAGCGCGTGGAAGAAAGCCTCGCCAACGGGAAAGTGACTCTTGAACCTCAAAAAGAGCGCCGCCGTCCCGGCCAACTCACAAACCAGGGCTGTGACAATGACCGCTCGGAGCAGTGACTTTGTGCTGACCCGTTTGGTTGTCCCGAGAGCATGGGATACGGCCAGCTTGTCTTTAAACGTCAGATCCGGCACCACCGCCAGTATCAAGGCACTGGCGAACGTCAGTATGCCCAGACCACCCAGTTGAATCAGCATCAGGATTACGACCTGGCCGAACAAGGTGAAGTCATGGCCCGTGTCTACAACCGTGAGGCCGGTCACGCAGACAGCCGACGTCGCCGTAAAGAGGGAATCAAGCACACTTATCGGCCCATTCGCCGCACTGATGGGCAACTCCAGAAGTATGGTGCCGATCACGATGGCGGCCAGGAAGTACAGTATGATGTTGCGGTCCGGCCTGCGTCCAATCAGTTCCATGGCAGCATATTATACAAAGGGACCTTCCGGCGATACAGACTAAAATCCGCCCTTGACCTACAGATCGGACCGGGCCGGTGCCCAGGCTCCGCCAATCGGAGATCCACCCGGCGACCCGCCAATTTGCCCTTCGGTCGCAACGCGAGCAAAAAAGGCGGCTCTTATCAAAAAAGGCCCCTCTTTCGAGGAGCCTTCGATCTTCACCCGGACTACAAACGTCGACACCTGCCGGGGTGCGGCCGTTGTCAACCGACCCAGACCGGATCGGCCACCTTGCCCATGAACAGAATTGCCCCGGAATCGTGCTCGTGGACAATGAACAGGAACGGACGGTTGACCATCATGCCGGAATAGGCCGTGTCGATAATAATGACCACCGTGACGGCGGCAGCCTCGGTCCCCCGTTCATCCACCTGGACGAAGGTCTTGTGCTTGACTTTGTCGATCCAGCCCACGCCGTCCTCGAACATGTTGCTGAAATCAGCCTCCGATGCATCGAACGCTATTCCCATCCCCAGCGCCTTGAGCATCTCCTTCAGTTCGACTTCATACTCGAACTTGAACCTGGGCAGGCTCAGGGGTATCTGGGTGTCGGCAAAACTGCCCAGCCACAGCGCCCAGTTGTCCTCGGTAAGTTCGGCCATCAGATCATCGACCGTGCGAGTCGGCCGGGGCAGCAGAATCGTCATGCTGAATTTCCCGTCGCCGTAGGGAAGGTCCACCGCCTGCAAGAGATCGTTGGCGAAATACTTGACCGTGTCTTCTTTCATCATCATCCGGCAGTCCGCCCACGAGCCGTCCGCCAGCTGAAACATGCCGTCATATGTGTCCGAGGTGTCAAACTCGTGCGTCCAGTCGCCTTTGAAGTAGACGGCGTTCATCAGGAGCATGGCCACCTCAGGGGGAATCGGCGGTTTGATGATTTCGGTGATCTTGCCGTTCGTGTGCACGTCCACCCAGTTGTTGATGGTGTCGGCCGCCCACGGCGCCTGGAAATTGATCTGGCGCACCAGGGCGTCAAAGTATGTTTTGTTCAGGTCAATGAACGTCTGCCTGACCGGTTTACCCTCGCGATACCAGATCGAATTGGCAATCGTGAATACCACTTTCGGATCAAGCCCGGTGAGGATTTTCGTCAGGTTCCGGTAGGATTTGTTGATCTCCTCGACCGACAGGCCGGCCATCTCGAGCGTAGCGGCCATTGAGTCCCGGGTCGCCCCGGCCGCACCGTTATACGTCATGCCGAGCGCATAAGACACGGACAGCGGTGAAATGAAAACGTTGTCGCCCGGTTCCTCTTCTGAAACCACCTCACGAAACAGCTTCAGGCCGAAACGGCTCGAGGAGTGAACAAGGCTTTTCTCGGCCGCTGTAAGGTTAACAGTCGGGTTGTCCGGCACGGGAGCAGGTGGTTCAGGTTCCGTCGATTGAGAGCACTGAAGGCACAGGAAGCCGGCCGCCAACAGCAGCACCAGTATGCTAATTGCTCGCATGGTTACCCCACCTTGCTACGGGTTCCGCTTTCTATATCGGCACTCACAGACACGGATTGAACTTTACTATATTCATAGCTGCTTTTGGCTGAAACCGCAATGGCAAAGTGCCGCCTCCTGCACGGCTTGCCAAGACTACGGGAAGGCCACAAAGCACGCCGGGAACTCACGAATCAAGGCTCCCGCCCAGGAAAAACGACGTTCCCGCCCTGCAGAACCGTGCAGACGGCGCGCACGTTCCGTATGTCTTCCAAGGGGTCTCTCTCCAGTATCACGATGTTCGCCCGCCTGCCGGCAGAAACGTTGCCGTACCTGTCGGCGACACCGAGCCACTCGGCGGGATAGAGCGTGGCCCCCCTGATGATCTCCTCCGGCGACAGACCCAACCCGCTGAGCAGTTCCATCTCGCGCACAGTGAACTCCGGATTGTAGCCGTCGTGACCCACGAGGATTCTCACCCCTCCCCGAATCATCTGCTTGACGAAGTGTGACTGCATGGCCATGAGAACGGAGAGCCTCTTGATCATGTCTTGATTGCCCTTTTTCGACTCGTCTTCAAGGAAAAGCGTGAAAACGTTCAGGGTGGGGCAGAAGCAGACCTCCTTTTCGACCATCCGCTCCACCAGCCTGGTCAGCCTTGCCGATGACACCGACTTCACGCCGAGCGCGAAGAGCTTGCCGGCGAAGGCCATTCTGCCCTGCTCGTCAGCGGATGTCTCTCTCAGCGCCATCAGTTCCCGCTTCAGACCATCCGTCAATACCACCGGCCACGGCGATTTGCCGTGTTCAAAGCAGCGTATCCCGATCTCGATACCCAGATCCATCGGCACCGACTGAAACAGCACTGCCCCGGGATCGTGCAGGACGCGCAGGCCGTGCGCTGCGGCCCGTTCGACAACGTGTGTGAAAACGTCCGTATCGAAGTTGTTGAACGTCTTGATGCACGACACGCCGGCGGCGGCAAGCTGCTCCACGATGTCCCCGGCGTCCTTGACGGTATTGACCGCCACCGAAAAACCCGGCATGCACTCGTTGTGATTTTCCCACGTCAGCGGGCTCTTCTCGAGCATGGGCCCGGCGTAGAAAATATCAGGACCGGTGTACTTACCGCTGGAAATGTCATCTTTCAACTGCCGCAAGGTATCTACCGGCCCGCCGGCGTCTCGCACCTGGGTAATGCCTCTGTTCACGAACTGGCTGAGGACTGCTTTCGCCATGTCGTCCCCGGCCTTCAAGGCAAGATCAGGAAACTCCTCGGCAACCTCCGCCCTGGTCGGCTCGTCCCGAACCGTCAATCCGGCCAGGTGTCCGTGGCACTCAAAGAGGCCCGGCAGGGCAAACTTACCCCGGCCGTCTATCCGCTCTGTCCCGGCGTCGCCGATGTCGACATGGCAGCCGACTTCCACGATATCGGCCCCCTCGACCAGCACGTCTACACCGCGTGTCAGGGCGCCCTGCTGAGTGTCGAACAGGTCGACTTTCTGTAGCAGAATTCTCCGTTTCAAAGCGTTGCCCGGCCGGTCCTGCCGGGTTCCGAACACCGATCCGGCCGATACGTAAAAACCACCCCTGTCAGCGCACAGCGGTGGTCCTCTTTAAGTGCGGCCGGTGGTTGCCCGCACCCCGGTCGCCGTTTAGTCTGTCCTATCCTGAAACTGCCTGCCCCGCCGGCTTGCCGCCCGGCGAGATACACTTATTCGATGCAGTTCAGAGGCGGGCCGTTCTCGTAAACGTATTGGACCAGGACGATTATGTCCCCAATGTTGACCCCGCCATCGCCGTCGACGTCCGCAAGATCGTAATTGACCGAGATCGTCGGATCACGGAAAAGATGCGATATCAGGGTCACGATATCGGCCATATCCGGACCCCATCCGTCGTCGTTGACGTCGCCGCACAGTAACGTCGTGCCCTCTTCCGTGGCCAGGCCGGGCAAGGGAATGACTGTCAGGGAAACGAAAAGCAGCCCGGCGACTGCCGGTACGAGAAACCGTCTTAACATAACTCACCCCGCATTTAATCCGTGCCGCTCGCGACCATAAGGCGGCCCCTGATCAGACCGGCCCCGGTTTTCTCTCACGATGGGACAGGTCGAAGGTGCAGTTCAATCTACCGGCCTATCCATGTTCTGTCAAGGTCATTATCCGGCCGCCGCGAGGGTACCCCCGGTGCATCTTCCCGGTTGCCGATTATCACCGGCGTCGGTATATTTGGCCAAAATCATACGCGAGGAGTCCCTGTGTTCTGCCCCAAATGTCGCTACGAGTATAAACCCGGCGTGACCACGTGCCCGGACTGCGAGGTGCCGCTGGTGCCCGAGTTGCCCGCCGAGACGGAGCCGGAGTTTGCCGAGCTGGTGACGGTGCTTACCACCAGCGACGTCTCCACCGCGCTGCTGGCCAGGTCCCTGCTGGAAGAGGCCGGCATCAGTTGCTTCCTGAAAGGCCACGGGCCTATGGAACTCCTGGGCACAAGGTCCATATCTTTCGTCTCGGGCAGCGATCCCGGCGAGATTCAGGTCAGGGCCGACGACGTCTCGGAAGCCGTCGAGGCGCTTGCCGATCTCCAAGAGGAAGAACCGCCCGAAAGCTGAGATCCGGCCGCCCGTCAACGCCCCTCCCACGCGAGGGCACGAACACGGGCCTGCCCGTGCAGAATCCGCTTTGAAAGCCAGGAATGACAAACCCGCCGGAGACGACAGCTACGCCTCCGGCACCCATTCACACCGCAGCAGGCTGCTGCGCTTTTCGCATCGGCGGCGGTTCGATCACGCCGCCAAACTACTCGACCCTCACCCGGACAGCCGCGTGCTCGACTACGGTTCCGGCGACGGCTACCTGCTGGAGCGCCTCCTGCCGGTCGTACCGGCTGGACACCTGACCGCCTACGAACCGCTGGACTACCTTCAGGAGCAGATCAAGGGACGCTTCGCCGGACAGCCGGTGGCACTGGTGACGAACCTGAGCGACCTGGCATCGAGGCGTTTTGACCGCATCGCCTGCCTGGAGGTGCTGGAACATTTGCAGCCGGATATCGTCACGCGGACGCTCGACACGCTGGAAACCATCCTCGCCCCCGGCGGCGCCATAGTCATCAGCGTACCCGTCGAGGTGGGACCGACCGTCCTTCTCAAGTACCTCGCCTCACGGATACAGAAAGGTTCCACCCGGCACATGAGCTGGTCCGAGGTGCTGAAGGCTTCGTTTTACGGGAGCGTGCCGCGCGACACCGAGCACGACTTCATCCCGCACAAGGGGTTCGACTACTGTCAGTTGCGGTCGATGTTGCGGGAACGTTTCGTCATTGAGCGGCAGGTCTTCAGCCCCGTTCCGTTATTGGGCGGCCTTCTCAACGCCCAGGTCCTCTGGCGGATGAGGTCACGGGGGTCGGGTTCCGAGTAATCGCCGGGTCACGAGAAACCCGACACTTCTCAACTGTCACGCGGAAAATGCCGCCTGCCAACCGGCGGGTGTCGGGTTTCTCCCCGCCTGCGGCGCGTCGGGACCAGACATGCTTGAACTTGACGGACAGATATTCCGGCACTATGTTTGAAAGTAAACAAGGGGAGGGATTATGCGCACGTTTCTTGTTCTTTTTGCGATTGTCCTTCTTACGACGGCCCTGCCGACAGGTGCCGAGGAAGCGCAATCACCGGATACGAATTCGTATACCGTACCGCTTGGTGAGGGAATAACGCTGGAAATGACCGTCGCCAAGTTCAAAGCCGGCGAGCACAAGCTCACTGGATATCAAGAACCCGGCCGGTCCTACGCGTCGCTCATAGATGGCAAACCTGTTTTCGGGACTGATGGGGAACTGCCGTCAAATCAACTTATCAAAGCAACAGTTATAATCGAGGTTGATACGATCAGTCTCGATGTCTCATGCATGTATAATCCTTTCTTCGGTGAACCTGATCCGAGGTTTTTCAAGATCGTGCGCCGGAGTGGCTTCGTAATTTGGGGCTATTTCTCTGACGGAGCCGGCAGCTATGAAGCTGAATGGCTTATCGTCAAAAACAGCTCGGTACGGGTACGATTAGAGTGGGGGGAATGTTGAGAACCTCACTCAAGAATGCGGCAAGCCCCCCCGCAGCCCGGCCACCGGTCTTTGTAGGTCGGGTTCCGAGTGGCCCGAGGTCACGAGAAACCCGACAATTCTAAAATATCACCCGGGAAATGCCGCCTAACGACCCGCAGATGTCGGGTTTCTCCCCGCCTCCGGCGTGTCGGTAACAGGCCTACGTCTAACTCGACAATCAATTAGATACCAGTGTATTTGTCCTTGACTAACTCCAACTTCCGCCTGACAACGTCCAACCTCTCGCTGTCTGCCGAGCTATGAAAGGACTTAATACATTCACCGACAGTGCGCCAGATGAAGATATTCGGGATATCGAACAGAACTTTTCGTTGATTGGGGACGCGACGGTAGAATGGTTCGGTCTCATCCCCAAATCCCGGCGCCGTATCAAGCGATTTCCGCACCTCGTGGATCGCCAGGTTTCGGTGCCGCTGCCACAGAATTGAAACGTATTGAAAACGCTCAACCGTTGTTTTCTTGAAATCATCAGGAAAAGGCGTCGAGCATTTCTCCTTAGCTCTCTGTTCAAATGTATCAATATCAACGTCGGGGTTATGCCTCAACATCCCGAATCGCTCAAATGCAACCCCCAGTCCTCTAAACACACTGGCAAGGTCGCGAGCGCGTTGTTGGTCGACTTTTTCAAGAAAGCACTTGAGTTCCCATAGGCTTATCTTCTTCCACTGCTGGGCTGTTGATGATGAGTGCTCCAGGATGAACTCTCTGAACCGTTTTCGACCCTTGAGTTCGGGATAGCAACTCCCAGCCAGAGCGTCGATGGCGCAGCACAAGAGGATGAGACCCTCCATGCGCTCACGACAATGTTCCTTTACAAAACGAAGCCTTTCGCGGAAGTAATCGAAGAAGAACTTGTTATTCTCAACATAGTCTTCTGACATATTGCCTCCCCATAAATCCCTATCCCCGGCTGTCCATTCAAAGAAGTCTTGCCCCGGGCCCCGAATCTACCCACCAAACTACACCGCCCCCCGCACAAGTCAAACCCTTTTTGAGAGCCGGACCGCCGGGTGCGGGCGCGTCCGCCTACATACAACGGCCGCGCACGCAGGCATATAAGCAGGCATAAAAAAAGAGGGGACCGACTCTGGGTCGATCCCCTCCATGCTCATCATGCCGCCGTCGTTACCGGCGACAGGACAATAACCTCTTACCAGTTATTGTAACGGCGTCCGCCGCGGTTGCCGCCGCCGCCGCCCTTCTCGGCACGGGGCCGGGCTTCATTGACGCTGAGCGTCTGCCCGTCCAGGTCCCGTCCGTTCAGGCCGCCGATCGCGGCCAGAGCTTCGTCCTTGGAAGGCATTTCCACGAATCCGAAGCCCCTCGACTTGCCGCTGAACTTGTCCGTGATGATGGTTGCACGTGTTACCTCGCCGTAGCTTTCAAAAGCCTGGCGAAGGTTGCTTTCTGCCGTCTCAAACGACAGGTTACCGACGTAGATATTCATTCTACTCTCCGGTTTCGTTTATCCACTCACGGACGCTTTCTCAGGGAAATCCCGTACAGCAAGATAAACCGGTTCTTGCGCACTATTGCGCTTGCGTCTCCAGATTAATGATTTGGCAAGAGCTGACTTTACGGAACAGATCTTGAGAATGATTAACGGGGGACACCATATTCGTATAGCTATATATGCCTTAACACAGTTGAAGTCAAGAGGTTTCCACCGCGCGCCAAATTTATTTTCGGGCTTGCCACAGCCCCCCGTTCGGCCCGCTCTGGGCGCCCGGTCGCCCCGCCCGGCGGTCACTCAACGATAATGATCCCGAGAAACCCGGCCCTGGCGCACCGGCCACCCCGGACCACGCCCCCGACGCCCGGTCGGCCCGGCCGGCGGTGCCTGGGCTGGGTTCATGGTCGGCGCCGGGTTCGGCGCGCCGTCAGGCCCGCAGGCCCCTGCCTGCCGCAGGCTTGCGACCCGTTATCATCCAGGTGTCCTTATAGATAAGTCTGCTCCTGATTTTCGTGAAACCGCTCTCGCGAAGCATGCTGATCTTCTGACCCTTGGTGGTCAGCCAGACTGATCTTGACCTCAACTGCCACATTAGCAGGTACATCGGCTCGGTCCAGTCATCGGAACTGAGGGTCTCGACCAGAGCTACCAAACCGCCATCGGGCAAGCTGTCATACACCATCTTCAGCGTATTGGTTTCGCCAAGCTCGGAATCACAGAACATGACAACGTCATAACCACCCGGGATATGCTTGTTCATGTCACCGACACAGGTATCGATTCGCCGGGACAGCTTTTCTCTTTTGATGATTCTCTTAGCCACGTCAATGACCGTCTTTATATCCATTACACACGCCTTCAAGTGCTTATACCGGCGTACCAGAGCTATCGACATGACCCCGGAACCGCCGCCGACATCCAGTACAGAATGGTAGCCCGATAAGTCCAGGTTCTTGGCCAGGGCGTCCGCGTGGGGAAGATGATCATAATAAAGCATATGCGTGAAATCGTGCGCCCACCGGGGGTTGTTTTGCATCTCTTTTACGTAGTCCCAGCTTTTGACGCCGAGAAGAGATGCGTAACTCTGTCCGGTAGTCAGCATTTCTTCCAGAACCGAGAAAGCCTGGTATTCCCGGCAACACGCCTTTGAGAAGTAGCTTGTCCAGAAGATGGATCGTTCGCGCACGAAGTACCTGTCAGCCAGCGCCGTATTCCGGTACAGTTTGCCTGTTTTTTTCAACAGCCCGATTGAAACCAGCGCGGCCATGAACGCTTCGACTCGCCACCCGCGGACTCCGATCCTCCTGCCGATGACAGCGGCGGACAGCTCCTTATTATGAAGCTTGCGGAAGACCTGAAAACGCTCCGCCGCTACAACGCACCGGGATATCATGAAAGCCGTCTGGAGGTCTATTTTCGCGAGAACTCTCCTGGGCAACTTGTCTAACGTGAACTCGGTCATGAATCTCGTTCCCCTGAAGATCGTTACTGCTAAGTGGATCTTATGAGCGGGGGAATATAGTGCCTTGCTTACGAAGCGACAAGTGTAATAACAGATCGATTCCGGCCGGGGTATCGACTTCCGATCATCCCGTCGGACGTTCCTGCGTTCTCAGCGCCCCGGGCGTGTCGGCTTTGTCTCTGATCCGGCACGTGTGAACCCGACCGGCGGCGGTCAATCAACGATAATGATCCCGAGAAACCCGGCCCTGGCGCACGGGCCACCCCGGCGCTGGTTCTAAGACCGGAGGAGGCAGGATTCGTCGGAGGGCTATTGCCCGGAGATCCTGAGGACGTCCGAAAGAGGTTCCGAAGGGAACCCACCTATCAAAGCCTGCTTTTTTTCGCGCCGCCAACCTTTTAATTCTCCCTCTCGCCTGCGCGCTTCCAAGGCCGTGCCGCACTTCTCGAAATAGACCAGCCTGACCGGCCGGCGTGATCTGGTATATTTTGCACCTTTGCCGGCATTGTGTCTCTTTAACCTGTTTGCAGGGTTATTAGTCACTCCGGTGTAAAGAGAGCCGTCATTACACTCGAGCATGTATAGATACCACATAATTGATTTCTTCCTGAAAGTCAGACGACCCTTCGCATTCGCTCAGGGTTTAAGAACCAGTAGCTCGCTACGCTCGAACTGGTTCTAAAAGCGGAGGAGGTAGGATTCGAACCCACGGTACCTTGCGGTACAACGGTTTTCAAGACCGCCGCTTTCGACCGCTCAGCCACTCCTCCGTCGCACATAGACCCCCTTGCCACTTCCCAAACTACGCCCCGCCCCGGGCAAGTCAAACCCTTTTTGAGAGCCGCACCGCGACCCCGGGCGCGGACCGCCGCTTTACCCCGGCCGCCCGCCGCCGGGGCCAAAGAAAAAGGAGGCCGCAAGCGGCCTCCTTGCTGTCAGGTCTGTCCCGACCGACTGAATCTCCTGACCGGATACTACCGTTTGCCACCGAAGACCGGGTGGTCGAGCAGTCCGTGCCTGGTGAGCCCCTCGTGGCAGTAGTCAGTGTACGTCCAGCGCGTGGTGGAGTTCTCGAAGACGTAGTGGATCTCGTTGCCGTCGAACGTCTGGCTAATCGCCCAGCTACCGCTGTACGAGTACGTGTAGTCACCCTCGCAATCGATACTGATATTGCCGGTATGGGTGATCTTGCCCGCCGTCGGGCAGGCGTCATTCATTTGCATGTCCTCGATATTCAGCGCGATATTGCTAAACGTTGCGTTCATCGTCAGGCTGTTGTTGCAGACCGTACCTTCGCCGGTAACAACGGACAGCGCCACCGACTGGCTGCCGTTTATCACCACGTCACCATACCCGGCAATGTTACCCACGATTGACAGAAGCTGATGAGCGACGACGCTGGCATTAAGCGATTGGCGGTCAAAAGTGTATACCAGCCCGGTCTTGATACCGGTCAGCAGAGCCGAATCCGGCCACTGCACGGGCAGGACGCCGTGAAGGAACTGAACCGAGTCTTGAAGAATCATCGTGTCCGCGCCTTCCGCGTCCATTATGTAAGCGTACCAGTACTGGGACCCGGCGTGGTAGACGAGCAGGAACGAGTCGACCTGAAGGGCAGCATCATACCCGTTGCGGCGAGAGCCGGCGCTGCCCGGGAAATCGGGATGGTTGTAAACCGAGTCCACGATGTCGAACAGGTAGTCAAGCGTCATCTCGGTGAGGCCCTCATTTTGTTCGAACATGTCTCTCGCGGCCTGAAACTCCAGGCTCGTGGTGTCGCCGATGTCGAGCCCGGAGCCGGTACCCTTGTCTTCGTCGTCGCCGCAGCCCAAGAATGCGCCCAGGGCGAACATGACAACGAGGATACCTCCTAAGGCAAGAATGCGTTTCATTGGATTTCTCCCTTTGCCTGTTACAGTTGTGTTTCTGCGGTTATGCGTTTCACTATCTTCAGCTTATGGATGCGCCGGTCGGACGCCTACCGCCAGGCCTGGGCGCCGCCGTACAGACCGATATGCGAAACCGTGCCGTCAGTGTTGTAAATAGTCGTGTCGCCGGCGTGCCGGGCCGGCGAGTCACCCTGAAGCCGGAACGACCCGTCGCCGACAAACCGGGGGTCGACGTTCAGGTTGCCGTTGATGTCCGTCTGGTCCCAGATGTCTTCATAGTCACGCGCCTTGTTACCGAACACGATGTTGTTTCGAAAGACCCACTTGGCCCAGTCGCCGTAGTTCCAAACGCCCACGCACGGGCAGACCCACTGGTCCCGCCAGCCGTTCTCGGTGATAATGTTATTGATGAAGCGCCCCCGGCTCTCGGTGGACCAGGGCGCCACGCCGCAGTTGCCGTTGTGATGCACGACGTTGTTGGTGGCCTCCATGGTCGACTGGCCGGTGCCGACGATCCCCCAGCCGAGGTTCTCATGCACGAGATTGTTGCGCGCAACCACCGTGGAGCTCCCGAACGAGCCGATACCCTTCCAGTAGCCGGCGATCTCGTTGCGGTAAGCGACGCAGGAGGCGTCCCAGGTCACGCCGATGCCGGCCCCCCGGCCCTCCTTGATCACGCAGTCGGCAACAATGGCCGTTGCCCCGCGATACAGCGCCAGGCCGTCCCAGCCGTTGTTGATAATGCTACAGTGAGAAACGACCATCTCGGCGCCCTCGCGTCCGAACACGCCCCCAATGCCGACCACCACGCTCGAGTCGGCGGAACGATCAGTGTTGTCCCGGATGTCAACATAGTCGATCTTGACCTCGGACCTGCGCACGACAATCCCCGCGTCGGTGGCGTTACCGTCGTCGTCCCTGACGCCGCCCGTCACGGTGAGATTGCGCAGGACCGACCCGTACGAGTTTTCGAAATACACGCCGTAGCCGGCATTGGTCACGAGCTTCGTTCCCGTCCGGTCCGTACCCACGATGATCAGCGCTTTGTCCCTGATGACAAACCCGTAGCTGGCGGCAGCCCCCGTCCGCGGGTCCAGGCAGTTTCCGCACAAAGGGTCGTTAAACGCCATCGCTGCAGCCTCAAACGTCTTGGCCCCCAGGATCAGGGTGTCGCCGTCGCCCGCAAAATCGATCACTGACTGGAGATCCGAACCGTGTTCAACCGTCAGGCTGGCGGCCGACACGCAGCCTGGAAGCGCAATCAGGACAAGAGGCAGCGTGGTGAATATGCGCCGAAGCATACTGGACAATCGCAAGGCGTGGCCTTTTTGGCAAGTTAAAACAAGATGGCCGGGTGACTTACCCCGCGGCTTCCTCCCAGAGCAGGGTAGCCCGCCGAATGTGGGGAATGGTTATCGACCCGCCGACAACCAGCCCGATTGACATGACCTCGTCAAACTCCCTGTCGGTCGTCCCCGCCTCCCTGGCCCGAATGACGTGGTAGGCAATGCAGTCATCGCAACGCAGCACCAGCGACGCGACCAGCCCGAGCAGCTCCTTGGTCTTGGCGTCAAGAGCGCCGTCACGGTAGACGGCATTGTCCAGGGCGAAGAACCGGTTGATATTGACATCGCCCCGGGCCAGCACCCTCTCGTTGGCTGCTGCCCGCTCTTTTTCGAACTCGTTTACAGGCTTAGACATATACGTCTCCCGTTTCTCACGCCCAATGCAGCCGGCTAGGCCGGGTCGCCGGAGAAGAAAGTACGGTCACATCCCCGCCGCGAGGCACCAAGGATGATGCTGCCGGTATGATTCCGACTCCCCGATGAAAGAGAACACTCTGCAGACGCCCGGACTCAGATCAGGCCGGCCCGTCGTAAGGCCCGCTCGTACTTGCTCTTTTCCTGGGGCACAAACGCGATGCCCAGCGAGGTGAAAAGGTGGCGCAGGCAGTCCTGAATGACTTCCACGCGATCGGCATCCTTCAGCTCCACCTCGAGCTCGTAGTCAATGGAGCCGTCGGCGAACTCGGTGCGGTCTATCTCGAGCGTGTAGTGGTAGTCGCCGATCTTGAAGCGCTTCTTCTGACGGGTGTTATGGAACTGTATCAGGCGGGCCAGGCTGAGTTCGGGAAACTCCTTTTTGACATACTCGACCGGTTCCACGGCCAGCCCGAGCACGTCCATGCGGAGGTTGAGCACCTCCATGGCAACGGCCCGACCGATCTCAGCTTCCATCTCCTCCCGCACTACGGCTGCCCCACGCGGTGCCCCCAGACTCTTGAGCGTCACGAGGCCGCGGTCATCCTCGGCGCGCACGCGCAGCACCCAGCCGGATTCGGCCAGGCGGCGGTCCTCGGTGTCGAAAAACCCGTTGATATGCCGCTCTTCAGACTCAACGGCGCCGAGAAAACCAATCAGTTTCAAGTAGTCCGGGAACGAACCGAGTTGGAGTTTGATCTCGACCTCAAGATTTAATCCGCGGTCGGCCATAGAGCACTTAATACACAAATTCGGAGCCGGGAGCAACTGGTTTGGCAAAAAAAAGCGCGGCCCGCCGGGCCGCGCCCATTTACCGCCCGCCGAGGCGGGACCTCAACACCGTACCGGCCTATACACTGTACTTATCGGTGATGTCGGTGTTATCGTCAGCGTTGTAAACCTTGTATTCCTCCTGCGGGATCGCGGTGTCCCGGATCACGTTGATGCGGAGCTGGCACCCCCTCATGATTCTCTGGACCCGGTTGGTGCCGTTCTCGGTTAGCGTTGCGGCCACCTGGGGGCTGACGACCAGATGATAGTTTGCGTACTTGTGCGCCGCCCGAGCGCGAACAAACCAGCGTTCAATCTTGGTGGCGATGTTCCCTCGCGACATGATCCGTCCAAGGCCCTCGCAGTGCGGGCACGGTTCGGACAGTGTCTGCATGTGCGAAGGACGCACCCGCTCTCGGGTCATTTCAATCAGGCCGAATTCGGTCACGGGATTCATTCCCCATTTGGCCCGGTCGTGCTTCAAGTAGCTCTTGAACACCTCGAACAGCTTGCGACGGTTCTCGCGGCTGTACATGTCGATGAAATCGCAGATGATAAGGCCGCCGATATCCCTCAGCTGGATCTGCTGTGCAATCTCCCGAGCCGCCAGCAGGTTGGTTTCAAAAATCGTCTGCTCCTGATCCTTGCCGCCGACAAACCGACCGGTATTGACGTCGATCGTCACCATCGCCTCGGTCTGGTCGATCACGATGTAGGCGCCCTTGCGAATCCAGACCTTCCGGTTGAGCATCTTATCGATTTCCGGCTCCAGGCGGTACTGGTCGAACAGCGGGAGTTGTCCCTTGTAAAGCTGAACCCGTCGCTTCAAATCAGGCGCGACCTGGCGGGCAAAACTGACGATCTTCTTATAGTCCGAGCGGTCGTCCACTACCACGCGCTCGACGTCATCGTTAAAGACGTCCCGGATCATCGAGATGAGCATTTCCGCTTCTTTGTGTATCGAAGTCGGGGCCGGCAGCGTATCCGCCTTTCTCTTGAGCTTGGCCCACAGCTTCAGAAGCCTCTTGACATCGGCACGATAATGGTGGTCCTGCTTGCCCTCCGCCTCGGTCCTGATGATAAGACCGAAGCCCTCGGGGCGCAGCGGGGCTACAATCTTCCTTAGCCGCCGCCGTTCACCCCAGTCGCTTATCCGCTTGGATATCCGGATCTGGTCGTCGTCGGGCACCAGCACCAGGAAGCGGCCGGCGATAGTGATCTCCGTCGACAGGCGCGGGCCCTTGGTGGATATAGGTTCCTTGATCACCTGGACCAGAACCTCCTGGTTGCGCCGAAGCACCTTCTCGATGCCTTCGCGACGACGTTTGCGGATGATTTCCGCGGGCGATTCCTCTTCTTCCATCGATTCCGACTCGTACCGACCCCGGTCCGCTTTGCCGATATCGGAGGAGTGCAGGTAGGCTGCTCGTTCCATACCGATATCTACAAACGCGGCCTGCATACCCGGCAGGACAGTCTGGATTTTTCCCTTGTAGATGTCGCCGACCATGCGGTCGGAATCGGGCCTCTCCACCTGCAACTCCACCAGCTTGCCATCCTCCAGGATGGCCACGCGGGTTTCGTATTCCGTGGAATTGATGATGATTTCTTTTTTCACGGTCACTCCTTCACCCCGTGAGGAATTTCACCAAGGATTTCTCCCGGTCGCGGCCTGTAGCCGTTGACAAACGCCAGGCCGTCCATTTCTTTCCCGCCCTCGGGCACGATCCGGAGAAGCTCCACCGCCGAGCGGTCGCACTGCACCACCAAATGCCTGTCAACCGTAAGAATGGTGCCGGGACGAGCCTCGGGGCTGCTCGACGCATCTCTCGCGGCGCACGCGTGCACTTTCAACTTCTTCCCGCGGAAGAAGGTATAGGCACCGGGTTTGGTGGCCATGCCGCGGACGAAGTTGCGCACGTTGCGGGCTGGAAAACCGAAGTCGATCATGGCGTCGACCGGGCCGATTTTCGGCGCCCGACTGGCCTGCGATTCGTCCTGTGGCTGCGGCGTGAAGTTGCCGGATTCGATCATGTCCAGGGTCTTGAGAAGGAACGGTCCGGCCAGTTCGCTCAACCGCGCCGACAGCGTGTCATAGGTGTCGTTCTCATCGATGGCCACCGTCTGCTGCACGATGGCATCCCCGGCGTCGACCGCTTCCCTCAGGAAAAACGCGGTCAGACCGGTCTCCTTCTCGCCGTTGACGAGGGCCCAGTTAATCGGGGCCGCTCCACGGTACCTGGGAAGCAGCGAGGCATGGATATTGACTGACCCATGCGCGGGCAGCGAGAACAGGCATCGGGGCAGGATTCGGAACGCACACACCACGAACACGTCCGCTTGCAGGGCCTCAAGAGACTCGTACAGCTCCTCATCCCTGAGCGAGTCCGGCATAAGCACCGGCAGACCGCGCCTTTCGGCCTCGAGCCGACAGACGGTGGGACGAAGTTTCCGCCCACGTCCGGTCCGCTGATCCCGGCCGGTTACCACCGCCAGGACCTCATGCTTTGACTCGCACAGGGACGCCAGTGCCACTCGAGCGAACTCGGGCGTACCCATAAACACAATTCTCATCCTTGGATCGAACCGTGACCGAACGTTAGGTCATCCTGCGAGCGGGCGACGACCGGGCGGAATGACGAAGACCGGCCGCTGGCGAGCGGGAAGAGCCACTACAAAGCAACTGCAAGCTTCCTGAGCTTGCCTTTGAGCAGCGTTCTCGCGAATGGTGACATGAGGTCGATGAACAGGACGCCATCGAGATGGTCATACTCGTGAAGGACTGCGCGAGCAGTCAGACCATCCAGTGTGATCTCAAACTGTTTGCCGTCGAGGTCGGTGGCGCGAACCCGCACCGTGGCGGGCCGCACAATTCGCTGGTAAATACCGGGAAACGACAAACAGCCTTCTTCCATCTCCACCTGCCCCGTCGTCTCCAGTATTTCCGGATTAATAAAAACCCTTACGGATTCCGAAATGTCGACTGTCGAAAGGTCGACTGCAAAGATCCGTTTCGATACGCCAACCTGGGGCGCCGCCAGACCGAGACCTCTTTGTCTCTTGAGGGTGTCCACTAAGTCGGACACCAAATCTTTTACATCCTGGTTGATTTCATCAACCGGTACAGCCTTTTCCCGCAACACCGGGTCGCCATACAAGACGATCCGTCGCTCAGCCACGATAACTCCTCAGGTGTAAACCTACTTGTCTACTTTCGCGGCTATGGAGTTCTTGAGAAACTCCAGCTTGACATCGTCGCCGATTTTCAAAACCACGCGACCACGATCTTCATCAATGGCGAAGATCGTCCCAAACATGCCGCTGTTGGTTACTACTTTATCTCCTTTTTTCAGCTCTCCCAGGAGCATACGGTGCTCCTTCTGCCGTTTTCGCTGAGGCCGGATCATGGTCATGTAGATCAGCACAAAGATCAGCCCGAACCAGATCAGCATATACTGACCGCCCCCGCCTTCGGGGCTGCCGGCCATCAGAACGTACCAACTCAGATTCAAATCCTTCTTGCTCCTCGCTTTATCGACTAATGGTTCAAAAACTGAACAGCCAAAGACTGTCCCCACAGCCGAATATACACGGGCCTGGAGAGCTTTCCAAGCAAATCTTTACCTCTCAAGAACAACCGGCGACCCGGTTTGTTCCGCCGCCTAAGCACTTGCCGACATTACTATTAGCATCCGCCGAGAACCCAGCCGACCACCTGCGAAGCCGGGCTGCAGCCCGGTCCCGACACGCAAGGACCTGAACAGAACTCCCGTATGTGACTGTAAGTGAAGGGCTTGCCTTCCGGCGACGCCGGCTATATAAGCGAAAAAAGCCGACCCGGGTCGGCTTCTTCGTTGCTCTGCCTGCGGCTAGATTCAACCGCTAATCGTCTGCTTTCTCAGGCTCGTCCCGCTCCGATTCATCCTCCTGACCGGCCTCGCCTTCACCTTTTTCTGATTTCAGCTTGTCTTTCCACTTGGCGATCTTCTTGGCTATCCCTGGAATAGATTCAATGACACCTTCCCACTTGCCTTTCTGTGCCGGCAGCAGGCGGATACCGTCTTTGTCCATTATGATAAACGCGGCCGGCTCGATCTTCGCCCCGCCGCCGCCACCGCCCCCGAAGCCCGTGTCGCCCTTTGACGGCTCGCTCTGGCCTCCGCCGGCGCCGAAACCAACGGAGATCTTCACCACCGGAATGACCGTCTTGTCGCCAACGGTTATCGGCTCGCCGATAATCGTTTCCGAACGGGCCATGTCCTTGAGTTCCCCTACGACCCCCCGGAGAACCTCCACCACATTGTTAGCCATCCTGGACTCCTTTCTTTTCTCCTATCGCCAATTTGATCACTTTTCTTAGAGGGAGGCTGAGTATCAAGACAAGCGAATGCCACAACAGACTATACAGGGGAATTGCGACTGACAGGCGCAGGGCGCCGGACAGGGAGGGGCCGGTCCAGTCAGGCACGAATCGCATTCGGGACATCACCGAGGGCACGGCGGCCAGCGCGGCCTCGTACCAACCGAATGTCATCCCCGTCAGATCAGGAGCGTCAAACCCGGCTCGAATCTCACCGTCAGCTTCCTCGACGGTCACGGCTCGCAGGAGGCCGACCACGTACGACCAGAATGCTCCCGCCACTCGTGGAAAGAGTCTCACGGCGTCTCGAAGCGAACGCTCGCGTCCACGCTTCTTCGGCTTGCGCTTCTCCACGCGAGGTTCTTCTCGAACCTCCGGCTCCCTTCGGGCCAGACTGAACGACCTCACCCCAAGGCCGAATAACCGCACTCTGCCGGATTTACGTGCCAGGTCCAGGTCGGCGCCGGACCGGCCCAGCCCGAGAAACAGTCGACGGCGACCCGCGGCCAGCTCAAAACGCACCCGCACTCGAAGCATCATGACTACGGCAACCGCCGCCAGCAATATGAGAACCCAGTACCACATTGTCTATCTATGTATACTATCGGCACCCGCTCAGGTTGCCTGCGGCCCGGGCTGACTGCTCCCCGGCCGCTCATGGCCGGCCGAGGGGCACAGCGTGCTCAGGACACACCCGGAGCACTCCGGGCGGCGCGCTTTGCAAACCGAGCGGCCGTGCTGAATCATAAGATGCGAGTAACCGATCCAGTCACTCTCCGGTATGATCTTCATCAGGTCGCGCTCGATCTTGTCCGGAGTGCGTTCCGACGTAAAACGGAGCAGCCGGCTGACCCGCGCGACGTGGGTGTCGACGACTATGCCTTCGGCGAGGCCGTACCCGGCGCCAAGAACGACGGAGGCCGTCTTCCGCCCCACACCGGTCAGCTTCACCAACTGCTCCAGCGTACGGGGGACCTCTCCCTTGTGCCTCTCCAGCAGTTCCCGCGCCGACTCCCGGATAGCCCTTGCCTTGTTGGCATAGAACCCGGTCGTGTATATCGCCTGCCTGAGATCGTCGAGTTCGGCCTCGGCAAATGCCTGAACGGATCGATACTCTTCGAACAATCCCGGCGTCACCATGTTAACCCGCTCATCGGTGCACTGAGCCGAGAGAATCGTCGCCACCATAAGCTGGTGCACCGTCTCGTAGTCGAGCGTACACTTCGCCCCGGGATACGCTTTCCGCAGGAGCCGGATAACCTTCCCCGCCCGTTCTCGTCTGGCTCTGCCGGTTTCGCGCGGCACGTGCGTCACCCGTCACAGGAGAGGATTACGACCCGGTCGATGTCGTTCAGATCTTTCATGATGTCTATCGATTTGTAGCGGCCGTCGTTTTCGGTCAGGGCGGCAACGGCCCCGGCCTGATCGTAGCCGACCTCAAACGCAATCATTCCGTTGGCAGCCAGGTGGCCCGGAGCGTCCTGAACGATCACTCTGATCGCGTCCATCCCATCCTCCCCGGCCGTCAGGGCAATCCTGGGATCGGCCTTGACTTCGGGAGGAAGGCCCTTGTAGTCACCGTAACGTATATACGGCGGGTTGGACAGGATCAAGTCGAATCGTTCGTCGGGTTCCAGGGCCGAGAAGAAGTCGGACCGGCGAAAATCAATTCGCTCCAGCACTCCGTGGTCCCCGGCGTTACGCCTGGCAACGCTGAGAGCTTCCGGGGAGACGTCCAGGGCGGTGACCGAGGAATGTTCGACTTCGCAGGCCATGGTGACCGCAATAACGCCCGAACCCGCGCCCAGATCAAGAATTCGTGGCTGCGGGACCCGGCCGGCCCGTGTCCATGCCACCGCCCGCTGGCACAGAAGTTCCGTCTCGGGTACGGGAACCATCACGGCCGGCGACACGACAAACCGACGCCCGTAAAACCAGGCCTCGCCGAGGATATACTGAAGCGGATATCGTGTCGCGCGCCGGCTGAGGATTTCGTCGACACGCTCACGCCTGGGCCGGTCGAGCATGCCGGCGCCGTGAAGGTAAAGGGCCAGCCGGTCAACGTCGAGCACGTGGCAGAGAATCAGTTCCACCTCCGCCCGCCCGGACGGGATTCCGGCCTGCTCCAGCACACGGGCTTTCTCAGCGATGTACCGTGGGAGGTGTTCAATCACGCCATTCGCCCGGCAATTCGTCCCGACCTCAAATAGCCGACCACGTAAAGCAGTGCCGTCACCCCGATCCACGAATAACAGAACGCGTACGTGAGCGTCGAGGAAAACTGGATTGAGTGCGGGATAAGGTATATGAACAACATCACCGCAAACGCGCCCAGACCGACCCAGCCGAGCGCCTTGCCTGAGTATATGTCTCGGCCCAGCTTCCCCCGGGTCAGCGTGCCGAGGCTGCTCAGGACGGCGAACAGCAGGTAGACAAACAGAAGCTGTGTTTTGTTGTCGGTGGCGTCGGTGCCGAACGGAACTCCCTCCCACAGAACGTCGAACGCAAAGTAATTCATGGGGATACCGAACACGTACCCGCCGAGAAAGGCGAAAACGGCGGCCAGGAATAGATGGATTGTCAAGAGTCTGACCTCGCCGCTCCCCCTGAGCACCGACAGCGCGCTCACCGCGGCCAGCGCAATGAAGAAGACGGTAGCGAAGATAGTCGCAATATGCGCCAGCGTGACTACCTTGGGGACTTCACCAAAGTACTTCAGAACAAAGGGCGCCCCGCCCTCCACCGTAAATGTCGCCAGCCTGGAGCCGGTGCTGTCGGTAAGCTCAAAATAGTAGTAAAATCGCCCGCCCAGCCGTCCCGCCGTCACCTCCGTGAAATACTCGCCCCGAGATCCGGGGTCCGGCTGCATCTGCACGCGGGCGAAAGCATCGGCATTGTCCGCCGGGACGTCGGCCGGCTGTGAGGTCCGAAACCACACCCGGGTGCCGGGGGCCGCCGGGCCGGTCACAGCCAGGGTTATCCGATCCGATTGATGCTCAACAATCTTGGGCACGGTGGTCATCTGGAAAGTATACCCGGCCTCGACATGACTGACAATTTCCGGTCTCCCGCGCGAATTCGTGCGCGCAACGTACAGCATGATAACGGTTAGAATAAGAGCCAGGGCGATTTTGAAATACTTCATACCTTGTTCAGGGATGTCTAGCTGGTTTGCAGGTGAAGTCGCTGCTCCTGATCATGACGGGACAGCGAGTCTATGAGACAGTCGAGATCACCGGCCAGGATTTCGTCAAGCCGGTAAAGCGTCAGGTTGATCCGGTGATCCGTGACGCGTGACTGCGGGTAATTGTAGGTTCGGATCTTGGCCGACCGGTCGCCGGTCGAAACCATCGACCGCCGTTCTTCGGCCATCTTTGCTCTTTGCTCCTCCATCATCCGATCATACAGCCGGGCGCGAAGCACCTTCATCGCCCGGACCTTGTTTTTCAACTGTGATTTCTCGTCCTGACAGGTAACGACAAGCCCGGTGGGCCGGTGGGTGATGCGCACGGCCGAGTCGGTGGTATTGACCGACTGGCCGCCCGGGCCGGAAGACCGGTAGACGTCGACCTTCAGATCGGCCTCCTTGATGTCGATGTCGACTTCTTCAGCCTCGCGAAACACCGCTACGGTCACGGCGGACGTGTGGATACGCCCCTGGGTCTCGGTGGCCGGGACCCGCTGCACCCGGTGCACGCCGGATTCATACTTCATGTTTCCGTAGGTGCCGTTGCCACTGAGCGAGAACACTATTTCCTTGAAGCCGCCGGCACCGGCGGCGTTTGAGTTGAGGATCTCCATTTTCCAGCCCTTGTGATCGGCATACCGCTGGTACATGCGGAAGATATCTCCGGCAAAGAGCCCGGCCTCGTCGCCGCCGGTCCCGGCCCGGATTTCTATAATAGCCGCCTTTTCATCGTCCGGATCTCGCGGCAACAGGGCCAGTTTGAAGGCTTCTTCGGCCTCGTCAAACTGCGGCTCCAAGCCCGGCAGTTCCTCGCGGGCCACCGCGACAAGTTCGTCGTCCTGGTCTTCCCTGATTATCTGCCGTGCCTCCTCCATCTCAGCCTTGATACGGCGATAGCGGCGCCCGAGCAGGAGCATCTCCTCAACCCGGCGGCGTTCCCGGTTAAGCCCGATCAGTTTGTTGCGGTCGACCTGATTGGAGGGATCGGACAGGGCCTCGTCGAGTTCCTGGAGTTTGCGTTCGAGTTTTTCAACCATCTCAAGCATATGGCATCACACAGCGTTACTTTCTTATCAATGTTACCAGAAAAAGCCCGCCTGGGCAAGCGGTCACCTGTATGCCTACGTGACGGCGGTCCGCTTACATGACAGCTTGGATTCCGTGACGCCCAGCGCCGCCTCGAGCGCCACTATGCCTACCTCAAGCTGGTCCATCGAAGGTTCTTTCGTGGTGATCCGCTGCAACCACAGCCCCGGCACAATCAGAAGCCGGGTGATGGCATTGTCACGAGTTTTGCCGGAGATCTTCAGCAGTTCGTACGACCCGCCGGCTACCAGCGGCAGCAGCGCGAAATGCACGGCAAAACGGGTCAGCAAAGCCGGCGGATGGCCGGCCCACAGCGTGTACACGCTGTCCGCAGCCGCGTAAACGGCAATGGCCAGCAACACCACGATCAGGATAAAGGACGTCCCGCAACGGGGATGAAGCCGAGTGTGCACGGCAGCCCGCTCGGGCGTCAGATCGTCGCCCAACTCATACGCATATATGGACTTGTGCTCCGCCCCGTGGTACTGGAAAATCCTCTTCAAGTCCTTGAACAGTGAGATTGCCCAGACGTACAGGATAAACAGCGTCAGCCGGATGGCACCGGCCAGCAGGTTGAACGGGACGGCCTCCCTGTCGATGCTGAAATAGCTCGCGAGGGCCAGCGGAAGAAAAAAGAACAGGCCCACGCCGAGGGCAAGGGCCACTACGGCCGTTGCCGCCAGGGCCACGGTGTTGCTCCTCTTGGGCCGATCGACAAACGCCTCGCCCTTTCTTGCCGCCTCCTCCTTCTCGAGCTCGCGGACAGCTATGTCGGCCGAGAAGTTCAGGGTCTTGATCCCGAGCACCAGCATCTCGACGAATGCGATGGCGCCGCGGAGAATCGGGAAGTTCAGGATGCGACGACGCGAGGTCATCGACCGGTACTCCTCGGTCTTGACCAGTATCTCTCCGCTGGGTATGCGAACGGCCGTCGCGACACGATCCTTCGACCGCATCATGACGCCTTCGATTACCGCCTGTCCACCAACGTTAGGATCGGGCATGGCTACCTGTTCGTTGCAGCGAATTGTCCTTCAGCCAAAGTGGCGGCGCCGCCCGCCCACACAAAACGACGAGCGAGGCACAGAATCTACGCTCCGCCCGTGAAATCAGATGGCCGTTTTTTTCGGCTGCCAAAGCGACTGATCTACTTCTTTGCCGTCAATCCGTACTTCCGACGGTACCGCTCGACGCGCCCGGCCGTATCGATCAGTTTCTGCTTCCCCGTATAGTAGGGATGGCAATTGGAACAAATCTCGACGCTGATGCTCTTTTTGGTCGACCGCGTCGTGTAGGTCGCTCCGCAGGCGCACGTAACCGTTACGTCATGATACTCAGGATGAATCCCGGATTTCACTGCTGTCACCTCAAGTCCATCGGATTGTCTACCACTCTCATATAACAAAATCGGGTTCCCCTGGTGCATTTTTAACCCGAAGCCTATTAATATACTACTTATCGGCGCAATGGCAAGTCCATTATCCACTCCGGATGGTCGGGCGAGCAGCGGCCACCCCGGTCACCTCGCGCCGTCCGGAACTGTCTCTGGTCTGCCCGCCGACCCTGCCGGCCCTTTCTCCCGGGGGCCGACTACGGCCGACCAGTAGTACCGCCCGTATACCAGCCTCCGGATGTCAAAGCGGTCGCTGAACGCGGCCTCAAGCTGTACCCGGGTGAAGTAGTTTTTGATAATGACGAACTCCCTGCCGTCTCGCAGCCACCGCCTCTTATAGCTGTTGCCGTGCTCATCGACACGCACCACGTCCGCCTCCGATTTTTCAGCGGGCGGGCTGTTGTCAAGCAGCCAGGCCAGGCCGTCCGGCTGGAGACTCGCCGTGATCACGTCATACAGATGATCGTACTCCTGCCGGGGCTGATGAGAAAACCAGAAACCGAGGGTGACCACGTCGTACCTGCCTCCATCTTCCGGGACGTCCAGCAGGCTGCCCTGAACGAACCGTACCGGGCAGGCGTAGGTTTTCTTCGCGGCCTCACACAGCATTTCAGCGGAAATATCCACGGCGGTTATCCCGGCGGCTGAGCCCGCCATAACTTCGGTCCAGTAGCCCGTGCCGCAAGCCAGATCGAGAACGCGCTTCCCGGTCACCAGACCTTGCAGACGGCCGGCTTCCGCTTCCAGTTCCGCTCGCTGGTCGGGGATATCACGATAGTAGATCTGCTCGTACTCCGGTGCCCGAGCCCGGTAGTACGGCTCAAGTTCATCGCTGCGCATAGTCACCAGCCAACACGTCTGCCAAATGCCGGCCGAGTTGGACGGCCTTCTCGAGAGTCGGGCCGTCGGATACCACCGACCCGACCTCGGTGTAGTCGGACGATCTATATGTAATCACGCCTTCGTTGACAACCTCAATCCACTTGAACAAGCCCGCGATACAGCGCCGCGCTCCCTCCAGCCACCCCTCCTCGCTGCCGACCAGGATAATCCCTCCCGGACGCTTGCGGCCGAGAAGCCTGATAAAACGATGGTCCGGGTCGACACCGCCAAAATCAGGCGGACGAAAACAGTTGCAGCGGTCGATAAAGGCCTTGGCCTGGGCCGAGACGGAATCAAAGTAGATCGGGGAGCCGAACAACATGCAGTCGCACGCGGCCACGCTCTCGTAAAGACCCGTGAGGTCATCCTCGTAGAAACAGTAATCCGGCGTCGGGGCTTTTCCGCATGCCTGGCAGGGGATGAACTTCAGGTCGTTCAGACGCACCAGGGTGTGCTCCACGCGGCCTCCGCCCCCGGCGTGTTCAGCCACGGCATCGGCCACCCGGCGCAGCAGAATCTCGGTGCAACCGCCCTGCACGGGCGAGCCCGAGAACGAGAGCAGCTTAATCATCCTCCCCGCCCTCCAGACTTTCGAGCCCTGCATAGAGGTCGAGGATGTCATTCTCCACCTGTTTCCTGCGATTTGCGGCACGCTGAAGCTCCTCCCAGTCGTGTCGCGGGATGTCGTGCGACATCGCTTGCTCCAGGCGTTCCAGTTCACGCTCCAGCGTAGCGATCTTTGCCCGGGTCGATTCAATTGCCTTGCGCCGCCTCGAACGCTCCCTGGACCGGGCCTTGAAGTCCTCCCAGGCCCGCTTCTGACCATCGTCCTTGACCTTCACCGAAACCTGCGACGTCTGCATCCTGTCACGAAATTCGCTGTACTTGCCGTTGAAGACGACAGCGCGTCCGCGATCCAGGTATATGATTCGGTCCGCCACCTGCTCGAGAAAATAGCGATCATGACTCACCACCAGGCAACTGCCGTCATACTCTTTCAGCGCGGATTCGAGAGCCTCCCGGGCGTAAACATCCAGGTGGTTGGTCGGCTCATCGAGAAGCAGCAGGTTGGACGGATGGTAAAGAAGACGCGCCAGGCAGAGTTTGGTCTTTTCCCCGCCCGAGAGCGCCAGGACCGGCTTGAACACCTCGTCGCCGGACAGCCCGAACCGCGCCAGAAAGGAGCGCACGGTCTTGGCCTCCGCGCCCGGATCGACGCGCCACATATTGTCGAGAACCGTGGCATCGTCGGCAAGGTCTGACAGTTCCTGGTCGAAATACGCGACATCGACGTTGTTGCCCAAAGCCAGCCGGCCCTGTATCGGCTCCAACTCGCCTATGAGTGCCCGCAGGAGGGTCGACTTACCGGACCCGTTGCGCCCGATCAGACCCACTTTGTCACCGCGGTAAATATCGAAGCCGACTTCTTCCAGGACGATCCTGCTGCCGTACCCGAGCGACACGTCCTCCATCGCCAGCACGTGCGCCCAGGAACGTCCGGAAGACTGCACGGATATAGCCGGACCCTGCAGGTCGGCACGGGGCGGTGGAAGGCGCTTGATACGAGTGAGGTACTTCAATCTCGACTGAGCCTGCTTTGTCTTCTGGCCAGCCATGTTGCGCCGGATGAACTCCTCGATTCGTTTAATCTGCTCCTGCTGATGCCTGTAGTGGTGCTCGGCCAGACGCCGCCGGTCAACCCGCCGCCCAAGATAGCGTTCGAATCCTCCGCTGTACACGTCCAGCTGCCCGCCGGCCAGTTCCCAGACCTGATCTACGGTGGCCGTGAGAAAGGCGCGATCGTGAGAAACTATCACGTAGGCTTTGTTCAGCTTGCTCAGATATTCTTCGAGCCAGACGGTGGATTCGATGTCCAGATGGTTGGTCGGTTCGTCCAGAAGCAGCAGGTTCCCTTTTCCGGCCAGGATACGGGCCAGCCCGGCACGATTCTTCTCGCCCCCGGAGAAGTTGCTCATACGCTCGCCATAGCGTTCCGACTCAAAGCCCAGCCCCTGCAGGATAATGCCCACCTCGGTTTCAAGGTCGAACCCCCCACCCCGTTCAAAGTCCTGCTGGAGTTCGCCGAGACGCCGCAGGCGGCCGTCATCATGGGGATCCACCGCCAGCTCTTCCTCGAGTCTGCGGATCTCCTGGCGCATCGCGAGCAGGTCACGGCGCGCCTCGGCGACAAACTCGAACAGGGTGAGATCCAGGTATCCGGATTTCTCCTGCTCAACGTAATCGACGGCGCAGCTGCGCGAGCAGGTAACCTCGCCCGAGTCAACCTGACATTTGCCGGCGAGAATCTCCAGCAGCGTCGTTTTCCCCTCTCCGTTCCGGCCTACCAGCGCCACGCGGTCCGTGTCCGTGATCGTGAACGACACCTCATTCAGGATCACCTGGTCCTTAAATTTCTTGGAGATCTTCTGTACGGCCAGGAGCGTCACGGCCTACTCCTCAGGAGGGGAACCGCGTCCCAGGACCATTTCGAGCGCCAGCAGTGCGGCTGCAATCCAGAGAAAAATCTGCCAGAGTTCCCGGCCCAGCCGGTAGGTGGAGATCGCCGAGGCCAGCGATACATCGGTCCCGAGCGGCCGGTGCTCGGAGGCGCCGAGCGCCGAAGCAAGCTGGCCGAGATCCACATGGCTCAGATCACATTCGGCCGGATCGACGTTGACGGCAAAGCGGTCAATCTCGCGACCCCGGTAATTCACGCGGTAGACCCCCGCCCGGTCGGCCGGCCGGGCCTTCACCACCAGGGCTCCCTGGTACTCCTCCGGGGGGATGGAATACGTCAGGCTGTCGGGCGTCAGAAGTTCGACCGGACCGGCAACTGAACCGGCCAGCGACAGAGAACGCGTAATGTTCTCACCGGCAAAAACGTGTACCTCGAGACTGGACAGATCAAAAGCAAGGTACTCGGCGATGCGCGAGATGAAGGGAACGAAGAACCCGTGTGAGACCAGATCACCGTAATATGGTGACAGCGGTGCCGCAAAGGTGAGCACCTTCCCCGAGCCGTAGCGGGATTCGACCAGGGCGGGGCGGTCGCCGGTAAAACGCATCACCACGCGGGCGCTGTCGTCCACGCGGACGCGCGGCAGCGTGAAGAACTTGATGGCCGGCGGCTGATCATCCTCGAACTCGAACACGCTGAAAATCGGATGCGTAAGATCGACCGACTGCAGGCCGTAGTACCCGGCCCGTGTAAACGTCTGCCTGACCGACTCTTCAATCGCCACCCCCGATACCTCCGACCAGACTCGGTTGAACTCGTCGACGTTCGTCGCGCCGCCATAGCTGATGAAAAGTGACTTGCCGCGTTTGACGAAGTTCCGAATCCGATCAACGTGCGAGTCCGTCAGTGATGGAGCGCCCGCCAGCATGACCACGTCGTAGTCGTCCAGGCCCACGCCCACCAGTTCCTCGGGGGCCGCCTCTTTCACCGACCAGTACCGGCTGCCCTCGGAGGCGGGCACCAGAGCCAGTGAGACAAACCGGGCGGTCTCGTCTCCGGTGACAATCAGGAGATTGAAATGGTCGGGGATGCGGAAGGTGAAGTAGTACCGGTTGTCCACCAGGAACCCGTCGTCCGAGATTTCCACGTACCCGGAATGGAAACCGGTACGAGCGACCGTCCGCGTGAACCTGACCGTCGCCTCGCCTCCGGCAGGAATCTCGAAGTCCCTCTGAGCCACGCGCCGGCCGTCAAGAAAGCACGAGGCGATGAGATCCGCGCCCGGTTCCCGGCCGTAGTTCTTGACGGTGGCCACAACGTCGAAATCGTGTCCCGGCTGGATGAGCTGACCGCCGAAATCGACCGAGACAATCCCGAGATTCTCTGCCGCCTCGAGTGGCAGATCGACAAGGTACAGCCCGACGTTGTCACCGTCGAGCAACTGCTGCTCCGGCAGCGAACGCCGCTGGCGGTCCGTCACGACGTACAGCTCGCGATTGATGTCGGCGGCTCCGGCCAGGAGATCGACGGCCCGTTCCAGGGCCGTCTGAAGGTCGGCGGCCCGGGAAGTCACGTCCAGGGCGGCCAGCCGTTCGCGTGCCACGGCCGACGACGAAAAGGCTTGCGGCTCGGTGTCCGTGGCCGGGCACAGTGGGATCAGGCATACTCTGTCCGACTGGCCGAAGGTCTCAAGCAACTGCATCGTACGCTGGCGCGCGATCTCATACAGCGAGCCGTCCTTCACGTACCGGTTCATCGAGGCCGAATTGTCCAGCAGAATCACCGCCGAGACCGAGGCGTGGGCTCCGACACCGCCCTGCCTGATGGTGGGACGCGCAAAGGCAAGTACGACCATGAGGATAATCAGCATGCGAATCAGCAGCAGCAGCAACTGGCGAATCTGGAGTCGGCGCACCTGCCGCCTCTGCATCTCTTTCAAATGTCGCAACGACGAGAACTGGATTATCTTCCTGCGCCGTCGTGAGAACAGATGGATAATAAGGGGGATCAGCGCCGCCACGGCGGCTAACAGCACGGTCGAATTGAGAAAACTGAGCATGGTCTACAGTGTGAAAGGCGCCTCAAGATACTTCCGTGCCTCCGCCTGGTGGTATTGCGCCGAGGGTAGCGAAAGCACGGCGCCGTAATGCTGCCTGGCGACGTCGCGCTCGCCGCGAACGTCCGCCAGCTTGCCCAGCCAGAGGTTGATCAGCCCGATGTAAAACGGCCGGGTTTCAAGGTACAGGGCCGTCTGCAAATAGTCGTGGGCGGCACCGAGATCCTCCAGGCCGACGTGCGCGATGCCGTTCCACAGTTGCTGCTGGGGCGAAGGCGCGTTGGTACGGACTGTCTTGCCCAGAACCGCGACGGCCTGGTGGTAGTGGTCGACCGCCACGGCCCGCTCAGCCTCGTCGCCGGACTGAATCATCAGGTTGGCCAGCGTTATACGGCTCTCCGCATGGGGGCTGCCGGCCGTCGGAGAATCTATTATGCCGTTAAGGATCTCGCGAGCCGCCTGCTCGTCTCCGCGACAAAGGTGATTGATGGCCAGGTTGAAGTCGATCAACTGATTGGCCGAATCGAGCGATTTGGCTTTCCGGAAATCCTCCAGCGCCTCGTCGTAGTATCCGTTCATCATGCGATAGCTGCCCAGCTTCATCCAGGCCATGGCCGAGGCGGCATCATACGCCAGCGCCTGTTCCTGGTAGGAAGTCGCGGCGTAGTAGTCGCCCGTGAAGAACATGGCCCGCACCAGCAACGACAAAGCCGCCGTGGAATCGTTCCGGTTCTCCGCCACGGCCAGCATGTCCCGTCCGTAGTCGACCATGAGATCATAGTCGAACAACACCTCGGCCTGCTCCGCATAGTACTGAAGCTGTCCGGGCTTTATCGTTACCGTGTCCACGTACTGCAACCACTCCCGCTCCAGTGTCGAAACCGGTTTGCCATAGACCCTCTCCAGCGACTCCCGCTGGGTAAGGTCATCAGCCATCCGGTACAGCTCAAGAAAAACGTCGCTCGTGTACTGCTCGATCAGGTAGCGGACGAACGTGGCTGCCGTCTTGTCCGCCACTACCGGATCGGCATGAAAAAACCGGTACGTGTCAAGCAGGCTGTCAAGCGGCAGGTGCCGGCCGGCCGCAAGGATCTTTTTCATCGCGTACGGGGCGTCGGATAGGTAACCGGCGTACCCCTCCGAGAGGAAGGGCGGGCTGTAGCCGTAGTTTTTGAGAATCGACGCCTGCAAAGCCAGAAAGGGGTGGGTGGAGTTCATCGCCTTGTGGTATACGGAGAACATGATACTGCGCGTCGGGTCAACCATCATCGTGAACCGCCGATCCCAGATGACCGAGCGGATCGGGCAGGGGCACAGGTACAACGAGTACTTGCCGGGCAGCGTGAAACCGTTGAGTTCCTTGAATCGGCGGTACTCCGTCTCCATCAGGCCCTTGACGGCGTTCCAGTAGAAGTCGCCGTAAGTGTACGGCACGTAGTAGATGTTGAAGTGCGCCGACGGGTCAACGGAAAAAACGTCGTCCCTGGTGTGCACGTATTCGCAGCGACCGGTATCGATGTCTACAGCCCCCAGCGGCTTAATCTCCAGGTCGTACCTCGCCTCACCCTTGCCTTCTATTTCTCTGATCCGTGCCGGCAGGCCGTACTCTACCTGAAAGCTCCTGGAATAGGTTGCCGCCGGTTGACCGAGTGTAACGGCGTGCACCATAAACGACGTCTGGCCGGTGTCAACGGCCGTAAACTGAATCTCGACCGAGAACGCCGCCAGAAAGCCAATCGTCGCAACGTCCTTGAGAAAACTGACGGTATCCTCATACAGCAGCACCGAGCGACTGTTTGCCGCGTCATACTGATGAACGGCCAGGCGGCACTGCACACCCTCGGCCGCCCGCCCGTGAGCGGCGAGCAGCAGGCTGCCCGCAACAAGCGTAATCAGAATGTTTCTCATAATCTTCTTATACCGGCAAATCCGGCCGCCGGCTGATATCTCCCCGGTGGCGCCTCAACCCTGGTCCAGCACCAACCGACCGTCGCGCAGCACCGGTACGACCGGCATGGAATCGACCCGCGTGGCCAGTTCGACGTCACCGCCGAATCCGATTGATTTAAGAAAGCGCGCGTGCTCTCCTGTCTCAATCGATTCCCGGATTGAAGCGCGGTTGGTTTCGAAAAGCAGCAGGGCAAGGGAAGCCGCGTCGTTGAGAACCACCGGCCCGCCCGCCTCCTGCTTCAATCTGTCAATCAGCATGCCGCCGCAAAGCGTGTCCTCTATGGAAAATCCTCCTTCGCGACCGGAGCAGACAATCATCGTGTCCCGATTCTCCCCGGCCACGCGCCGGGCCAGGGCGGACATGTTTACGAGCGCCCCGGTCAGCACTACGGCGGCCCCGGCGGCCTGCCCGAACACCGGTGTGCCGTTGGTCGTCGTCGTAACTACGTATTTTCCGCGCACCGTCAGGTCCGTAAACTCGGCCGGCGAGTTACCGAAGGCGAAGTTCTCTACCTTCACGCCGTTGCGTTCTCCCGCCAGTACCGCCATGTCACTGCCCAGCTTGCCCCACATATCCACGGCTTGGCCGGGCCCGGCGGTGGGAATAACGCCCCGGGCACCCCCCTGAAGCATCGCACATATGCACGTGGTTGAGCGCAGTACGTCTATCACGACGACGGCTTTGTCTTCCAGGCCGGCCCGATCCAGCGGAAGCGGGGTCAGAAGCAGGTCAATGCGCATGCGTTTTCGCCTACCGGTGGGAGCCGTCCTTGTAAAACGGCGGCTTGACGACCATGGCCGGGTACCGGCGGCCGCGGATGGCGACTTCGACGCTGGAGCCGATCTTGGCTTTCGGCCGCGCAACGTACCCCATGGCGATCGGTTTTTGCAGCGACGGCGAGAAGGTGCCGGACGTCACGTTGCCTATCACCTCGTCCCCCTCGCAGATGTCGTACCCGTGTCGCGGGAACGCGCGGCCCTCAAGCTCCAGGCACACCAGCCGACGGTTCGGCTTGGCGGCTTTCTGGCGAGCGACGACTTCTTTGCCGATGAACTCCTTGTCCAGGTCGACGATCCATCCAAGACCCGCCTCGATAGGGCTTGTCGTGTGGTCGATGTCGTTACCGTACAACGCCATTTTCATTTCCAGGCGAAGCGAATCCCTGGCCCCGAGTCCCACCAGTTGCATGTCATACTTTTGACCCGCCTGAACAACCGCGAGCCAGACCTTTTCACAAACGGAGTTGGGAATATACAACTCGAAGCCGTCCTCACCCGTGTAACCGGTGCGTGAGAACAGGAGCCTCTCTCCCGCTATGACAGCCGTGGCCGCCGTATAGTACCCCATGGATTCAAGGTCGTAATCAGTCAATTCAGCCGTCACCTGCCGAGCCTTGGGTCCCTGAATCGCCAGCAGGCCCAACTCCGGCGAACGATCCACAAGTTCCATGTCCCCTTGCACGTGCGACGACAGCCAGTCAAAATCCTTCTTTGCATTGGACGCATTGACCACCAGAAAATATCGGTCTTCCAGCCGATAGATCAGCAGATCATCGACAATGCCGCCGTCGGGATAGGTCATGCACGAGTACTGTATTTGCCCGGGTGAGAGCACCGCGACGTTATTGGTAGTCATCTTTTGAAGAAACGCCAGCGCGTCACCGCCTGAGACCTCAAATTCGCCCATGTGAGAAAGGTCAAACAGCCCGACATTGTTTCTGACCGCCAGGTGTTCAGCGGTCATGCCGGAGTATTGAACCGGCATCAGAAAGCCCGCGAAATCTACTATCTTGGCCTTGGCTTCGACGTGAAAACGGTAAAACGGGGTCTTGCGGGAAACTGTATCTGCATCGCTCATGTCTCACACCACCGTAGTATCTGGTTTGTGTACAGTGAGTTAATAAAGATACTTGCCCCGAAATGTCAACAGCTTAAAAGGTCGGCAGGGGATCGAATTACCAGAGAGCGTGCGTTTGCAGCCGAAGCAGGATACGGCCGCAGCGTTCGGCACCTCTGTCTCCGCGTGGCCGTCCTTATTGTCTGCTCTTCAGCAACTGCCGAAGAACCATGGGCAAGACACCGCCGTGGCGATAGTATTCAGCTTCGACGTGGGTGTCGATGCGCACAATAACCTGAAAGTCCTTCTCCCCGCCACTGGAGAGCGCCCTGACCCGCACCTTCCGGCGCGGTTTCAGGTTGTTCGTGAGACCTTCAATGGTGTACAGCTCATCCCCTTTCAACGCCAACGATTCCCTGGATTCACCCTCGAGGAACTGAAGGGGCAGGATGCCCATACCGATGAGGTTTGAGCGGTGGATGCGCTCAAACGACTGCGCCAGCACGGCCTTGATACCGAGCAACAGCGTCCCCTTGGCGGCCCAGTCACGCGAGGAGCCCATGCCGTAGTCTTTGCCCGCAAGCACCAGCAGCGGCGTTCTGTCCGCCCGGTACTTCATCGCCGCATCGTAGATCGACATCCTCTCCTGGCTGGGGTGATGGATAGTCACACCGCCTTCACTGCCCGGGACGAGCTGGTTCCGAAGGCGTATGTTGGCAAACGTGCCGCGAGTCATGACCCGGTCGTTGCCCCGCCGAGAGCCGTAACTGTTGAAATCGGCGAACTGCACTCCACGCTCCAGAAGATAGCGGCCCGCCGGCGACTCAGCCTTGATTGCGCCGGCCGGGGAGATATGATCGGTAGTGATTGAATCGCCCACCATGACCAGCACGCGGGCGTCACGAATCCGCTCCACGTTGCCCGGCTCCGCCATCATGTCGATAAAGAACGGCGGCTCCTGGATATACGCCGACGCCTTGTCCCATTCGTACAGATCCCCGCCGGCACCCGAGATGGCGTTCCAGGTCGGGTTTCCATCGAATACCGACGCGTACTGCTCGCGAAACATCTCCGGTGTTACGTGCTGCCGAACGACATCGACCACTTCCCGTGCTGACGGCCAGATGTCCTTCAGATAGACGGGACGTCCTCCGGGGTCGACACCGAGCGGCTCAGTGGTCAGGTCGACATCGACCGTCCCGGCCAGCGCGTACGCCACCACCAGCGGAGGCGATGCAAGGTAATTGGCCCGCGTATGCGGGTTGACCCGGCCCTCGAAATTCCTGTTACCGGAAAGCACCGCCGCCGCCACCAGATTGCCTTCGTTTATAGCGTTGACTACGGCGTCCGGCAACGGGCCGGAATTTCCGATACACGTTGTGCATCCAAAACCGACGTTGTGAAAACCGAGCTTCTCGAGGTCGCCCATCAGCCCGGAACGCTCGAGGTACTCAATCACCACCCGCGAACCGGGGGCCAGCGAGGTCTTCACGTACGGTTTGACGCTCAGGCCCCGTTCCACCGCTTTGCGGGCCAGCAGGCCAGCCGCCATGAGAACGTACGGATCGGAGGTGTTGGTGCAGGACGTGATGGCGGCAATGACAAGCGCTCCCTGGCCGATCTCGGCCTGGAACCCGTCGCCCAAGGACACCTTTGCCGCTCGTTGGGCCGGTGACAGTTCAAACCCCAGTTCCTTAACGGGGGCCGTCAGCTTCCGGTCAAAGTCCGTCTTCATCGCGGAAAGGGCCACCCTGTCCTGCGGGCGTTTCGGCCCGGCCAGCGACGGCTCCACGGTTGAAATATCAAGCTCCAGAATGTCGGTGTACTCCGGCGGAGCGGATTCCTTTTCGCGGAAAAGATTCTGCTCCTTGGCGTACCGTTCGACCAGGTCGACGTGGTCGCCCGTGCGACCCGTCATGCGAAGGTAGTCCAGGGTGGAGTTGTCGGTCGGGAAATACCCCATCGTGGCGCCGTACTCGGGGGCCATGTTGGCGATCATCGCTTTCACCGGCAGCGTCAACTCGTCCAGGGCGTCACCGTAGTACTCCACAAACTTCCCGACCACGCCCTTCCGGCGAAGCATCTGCGTGACGGTGAGCACTATGTCCGTCCCGGTGGCTCCCTCGGCCAGCTTCCCGGTGAGTTTGAACCCGATAACTTCGGGCATCAGCATGTAGATGGGCTGGCCGAGCATGACCGCTTCAGCTTCAATGCCGCCCACCCCCCAGCCGAGGACGCTCAGGCCGTTTATCATGACGGTGTGGCTGTCGGTGCCGACCAGGGTGTCCGGAAAAGCCGTCTTGCCGTCGGTCGCGACTACTTTGGCCAGGTACTCCAGGTTGACCTGATGGCAGATGCCGGTCGCCGGGGGCACAACCCGGAAGTTGTCCAGGGCGCTCTCTCCCCAGTGCAAGAACTCGTATCGTTCGCGGTTGCGCTCGAACTCACGCTCCATGTTGATCGCCAACGCGTCGTGCGAACCAAACGCATCGACCTGCACCGAATGGTCAATAACCAGGTCGACCGGGATCATGGGGTTGATTCTCTTCGGATCGCCGCCCATGCGTTCCATCGCTGAGCGGAGGGCGGCCAGATCCACCACCGCCGGAACACCGGTAAAATCCTGAAGCAGGACGCGAGCCGGTTTAAACGGAATCTCCAGCTCAGCGACGTTCCCGGGATCATACCCGGCTGCCGCAATGATGTCCGCTTCTGTTATGATCTTGTCGTCGAAATTGCGAAGCACCGACTCCAACAGCACGCGTATGGAGTAAGGCAGGCGCTCTATCCGCCCGTGCTTGCTGAGCGCGTCCAGTCTGTAAAAGTCATATGTTGCTTCTCTGGTTTTCAGCTTGGCTCTGGCTCCAAATGGGTCCATGAGTGACCTCCGGCAATATTTTAGCGACCACATAAGATCTTCGGCTGGCAGTATACGGGGGAACTCCCGGTATATCAAGAGCCGGGAGATCGGAAATTCTGAAAACCCGGTAGTCCTTTCGCGTGGACACTCAATCGGCTATCTTGTAACTGAAAGAGGCGCTCGCCGGAAGGCTTGGAGACGGCCGTATGCGTGTCACGAAAATCTCGAAAAAACAGGTCAGGATCGAGGCTCCAGCCAAGGTCAATCTCTTCCTGGAGGTACTGAACAAGCGGGAGGACGGCTACCACAATATCAACTCGCTCTTTCAGGCCGTATCGCTGGCCGACCTGCTGGAACTCGAAATCACCGAGAAGCCCGGTATACAAATCGATCTGACACCGCCGGGCGTTCTCCCGACTGATGAACAGAACCTCGTCACCGGGGCCCTGCGGCTCGTGCGCGACAGATTTTCGGTAGCCTCGGGACTGCGTGTCCGTTTGGAGAAGAACATCCCGATCGCAGCCGGGCTGGCCGGAGGGTCTTCCGACGGTGCGGCGGCGATTCTCGCCTGCAACGTTTTGTTCGGTCTGGGCCTCGAGGTCTCAGAAATGGCCGCTCTCGGCCTGGAACTCGGTTCGGACCTGCCCTTTTTCTTTTCGGGCGGGCAGGCGCTGGTCCGGGGCAGAGGCGAATTGCTCGAAGAGACTGATCTGCCGACAGACTATTGGCTTGCAATGGTTGTGCCGCAAGTGGCTATTTCAACGAGAGATAGCTACGCGCGCCTTAATTTGGGCTTGACAACAGGCCGGAAAGCCTTTAGCTTGGATGGTTGCCAGACCGTGAAAGAGCTAGTCACCGCGTTGCGGCTGACTGGAAACGATTTCGAGAAGGTCCAGATTTCGTCCTACCCGGAATTGGGCAGGATCAAAGAGGGGCTTTCGGAGGGTGGGGCAATGCTTGCCCGGATGAGCGGCTCCGGATCTACAGTTTTCGGCATATTTGCTGAGGAGCCCAGCAGGGAGCAGGTTCGTTCTTTACGCCGGGAGGGGTGGCAGGTGTATACGGTCCGGCCGGTTTTTCTCGGCAGGCAATAGGAATTATATGGGGAGGCACCCGTGGAGATCACTGAGATACGGGTCACGTTACGGGACGAAGAAAAACTTCGCGGTTTTGCCAATGTGACTTTTGACAACGCATTCGTGGTGCGTGGGATGAAAATCATCAAGGGAAACAACGGGTACTTCGTTTCGATGCCCAGCCGCAGACGACCGGACGGAACACACCAGGATATCGCTCACCCGGTTAACAAGGAAATGCGCGAGTTGTTGGAGTCGCGAGTGCTGGAGGCGTACGAACGCGAGCGCAAAGCCCACGACTCCCAGTGACGAGAAAAAAGTCTATTGGGGCGTCGTCAAGTGGTAAGACACCAGCCTTTGGAGCTGGCATACCCAGGTTCGAATCCTGGCGCCCCAGACACATGAATTGAGGAATTGTCGAGACCTGCTTCGTGACGGCGATCTCACCGTCATGAAACAGGTTTTGATTTCACAGGACGACGGACGTCATGATGGATTCACGAAACGTCATCAAGCTCGTGACCGGCAACTCCAATACTCCGCTGGCCCGGAGCATCGCCGCCTACGTCGGCACCGAACTGACCGACTGCGCCGTGACGCGCTTCTCCGACGGTGAGGTGTTCGTGCAGATTAACGAAAATGTCCGCGGGGCCGATTTGTTTATCATTCAGCCCACCAACGCCCCCGCCGAGAATCTCCTGGAACTGTTGATGCTGATTGAGGCGGCCCGCCGCGCCTCGGCCATGCGGATCACGGCCGTTATCCCCTACTACGGTTACGCCCGGCAGGATCGCAAGGACCGCCCCCGCGTGCCCATCACGGCGAAACTCGTGGCCAACCTCATCACCACCGCCGGGGCTGACCGCATTATGACCATGGACCTGCACGCCAGCCAGATCCAGGGCTTCTTTGACCTGCCTCACGACCACCTGTACTCGGCGCCGCTGTTTAACGAGTATTTCCGGGCCATGAAGATCGGGAATCTGGTCGTCGTCTCGCCCGACGTCGGTTCCCTCAAGCTCGCCCGCACCACGGCGGAATCGCTCGACGCCGAACTTGCCATCGTCGACAAGCGCCGACCCAAGGCCAACTACTCGGAAGTTATGAGCCTGATCGGCGAAGTCGCTGGGAAGAACGTCCTGATCCGTGATGACATGGTCGACACCGGGGGCTCCCTGTGTCAGGCGGCCGAACATCTTAAGGAGCGGGGGGCGCTCAACATTTACGGCGCCTGCACCCACGGCGTGCTCTCGGGACAGGCTGTCGACCGAATCCAGAATTCACCCATAAAAAGAATGATCATCTCGGACTCCATCGACCAGTCGTCGCGGAAACTGCCGGACAAGTTCAAGGTGCTTTCATGCGCCAGCCTGATCGGCGAAGCCATCAAGAGGATTTTCGACGAACAGTCGGTATCATCACTCTTCGAGGAGAAGATGCCGGTCGATTGACCGTAAACGCACAGGCAATGCATTTCAGGAGGATATAACACAGACATGAAAGAGATTGTCATGGTCGCCAGAAGGCGTCCCGAGTCCGGTAAGGGCGCCGCTCGCAGGATCCGGCGGGACGGATATATTCCGGCGACCGTCTATGGCCCGGAAACTGTACCGTTCGGCGTTGCCGTCGAGGAACGTCAGTTCCGCTCCGCCATGAAGGGAGCTGCCGGCACGTCCATTATCGACCTGGACGTTGACGGCACCCGGAATAAGGTTGTTCTGCGGGACATTCAAAGAGACCCCATCACCAGCCGTGTAATACACGTCGACTTCCACGCTATATCCATGAACAAGCCGATCCACGTCGCCGTGCCGATTCATTTGACCGGCACGCCGATCGGCGTGAAAACCGACGGCGGCATCATGCAGGTCACCATGCGTGAACTGGAAATCTCGTGCCTGCCGTCTGATATCCCCGAGCGTGTCGACATCGACGTTACCGAACTGCATATCGGCGATTCCGTCCACGTCGGCAACCTGTCTATCCCCAACGTCCGCGTGCTCTCCGATTCACAGCGGACGGTGGCGGTCATAGCGGCGCCGACGGTGGTTAAGGAAGAAGTGAAGGCCGCCGCAGAGGAGGCCGAGGTGGCCGAAGCGGCTGAGGGCGAAGCGCCCGAAGCTGAGGCTGCAGCCGAGGAAACCGGTAAGGAAGCTAAGGAAGCCGAGGCCGAGGGCGGCAAAAAGAGAAAGTGACCGGTTTCATCACGCCCTGGATACACACGCCGCCCCTTCCGGGGCGGCTTTTTCTTGCCGGCGGCTGCCGCCGAACGCAAAACCGGGGGGATCACATCATGTCGTCGGGGTCTACATCGACAGTGACCTTTACTGTCGAAGGCAGGCCAAAACGTGGCTGCCGCGCCTCCCAGTCACCGAGCATGCGGACAAACCTGACCAGTTGTCCCGTCTTGACCAGCAGGTGCCGTCGGTACTGACCGCGCAGACGATACAGAGGGCACGGGGCCGGTCCCAGAAACTGCGCCTTGACGCCGAGTTCGGAGGTCCGGCGCTCCAGCTCGCCTCTTAAATCATGGCAGCTTGTTTCCACCTTTCGCTCGTCGCTGCCGGACAGCGAGAAATTCACCAGGCGGCAGAAGGGCGGGAAGACACTGCGCCGGCGGGCTTCGATCTCCCGGCTATAGAACGCACGGTAATCCTGCCGGGCAGCGTCGCTGATCGTTTCCTCATCCGGGTAGAACGTCTGAATGAGCACTTCGCCGGGTCTGGCCGCACGGCCGGAACGCCCGGCTACCTGCAGGAGCCGGGCAAACGTCTTCTCGGAGGCTCGGAAATCCGGAAGATCCAGTCCGTGATCGGCGGAAAGGACGCCCACCAGCGAAACACCGGTTAGATCAAGCCCCTTGGTGACCATCTGGGTTCCCAGAAGAAGGTTATGCTCACCGGCGGCAAACGCCTCCAGAATACGGTAGGCATTCTTCCTGCCCGATGCCGTGTCCGAATCGAACCTCACCGCCGAGGCCCCCTCGAACACACGGGGGATACTTTCCTCGACCTTCTGGGTGCCGGTTCCTAGGTACAGGAACCGCGTGCTCGAGCAGGCTTCACAACTGTCATAGCCGAGGCGCACGTGCCCGCAGTAGTGGCACGACAGCTTGCGCCCGACCTTATGGTAGGTCAGACTCACACAGCAGCGCGGGCACTTGGCCACGTGACCGCAGTCTCCGCACTTCAACTGCGGCGAATAGCCTCGACGGTTCAGGTAGAGTATCACCTGCTCCCCGTTTTTCAGACGCTGCTCCACGTTCCGTTTCAGCGGCAAGGAAAGAAACGGAAGGTCACCCCTGACCTGATGCACGCGCATGTCAATTATCTCCACGCCGGGGAGAGTAGCCTTGCCCGGCCGGCCGCTCAGGATCAGCCGCCGGTAGCGACCCGTTTCAGCGTGATGGTAGGATTCGAGTGACGGCGATGCGGAGCCGAGCAGCACCGGTACGTTGCTTATCTTGGCGCGCATTATCGCGGCGTCGCGGCCGTGAAATCGAGGCGCCGGATCGTCCTGCTTGTACGAACTGTCATGCTCCTCGTCCACGACAATCAGGCCCAGCTTCTCAAGCGGGGCAAATACCGCCGAGCGGGGACCGATTACGATCCGGTACTTCCCGTGGCGAATCCCGCGCCAGCTTTCGAGCCGTTCTCGCTCCGTCATGGCGGAATGCAGAACTGTAACGTCGGAACCGAAGAAACTTCGCAGGTACGCCAGCGTTAATCCGCTAAGCGATATCTCCGGCGTCAGCACCAGCACCGTCAGCCCCATCTTGAGAACCTGCCTGGCGAGGTGACAGTACACCAGCGTCTTCCCCGACCCGGTGACGCCGTGCAACAGAAAGGGCTGAAACCCGTTGCCCAGCGCATGAGAGACTGAACTGACGGCGGCCTGTTGTTCCTCGGTGAGCGTCAGGTTCGCAACGCCGGGCCGCGGCGCGATGAACTGGAGGATGGCATCCGCCGGCTCCGCCCGGACCGGAACCAGCAGGCCGTGACGGGCAGCCTGACGGATATAGTGGTCGGTCCAGCCTTCGGCTTTGAGTTGCCCAACGCTAAGCGTTCCCTCAAAAGGCTGCAGGGCCAGTTTTCGCCCCTGGAAGAACTCCACCCATCCCTGTTCACCGGCCGCTCGATACCCTTCGAGCGCCCCCGTCGAAACTCCCCCGCCGGCCCCGGACTCCTCCAGAACAATGCCGTCATGAAGCAGCCGTTCCAGGTAATCGCACCCCACGGCTTGAATCGCATGCACCTGCGACGCGGACAGTCTCTCACCGGGCGTGAACCGGGGGGCGACCGATGGCGGCAGATCAGGAGCCGGGACGGATGCCCAGCGATACCGGATCGTCCGACGCGACTTGAAAACTCCAGGAAGCGCTGCCGAGAGGCAATCGGCGGGATTGGCGAAATAGTAGTCGGCCATCCAGAGACAGAGCTTGAAAAGATCGGCCGGAAAGTACGTTTGCGCATCCAGCGCATCCGCCACGGCACGGGTCTTGAAACCGGCGGGGATGTCCGAATCGCCAAGATGAAAACCGACTCTTCGGACGCGTCCGAAAGGCACCAGGACTCGTTGTCCCGGGAACGGCTCACCGAGGGCGGGGGGCCAGTGGTAAGTAAACGTCCGCCTCAGCGGTCCGGTGAGCGCGATCCTGACATATCTCTGCCCGCTGTTCATGCCGTAATATAAAAAAAGGCTGACCTGACGTCAGCCTCCTGGATCGGACCGGGCCGTCATTGTAACGACCGCAATTTTTGTTCGACCTGCTCCTGCTTTTCCGACTGGCCCAGCTCGAGATACAGATCCACGAGATGCTCGAGAACCTGCTTATTATCCGGCTCCAGTTCTATGACCTTCTCATACGCCTTGGCCGCATCTGCAAACTGCTGGAGGCTGATATGACAGTCGCCCAGCGAGGTCCAGTTCTCGACGTTATCGGGTCGGAGTTCGCCGACCCGTGCGAATGCCTCGGCAGCGTCCTCAAACCGTCCGCGAATATATGACACAATGCCGTATTCCTCGGCCGCATCAGGGTCATCGGGACGCAACTGGAAGACGCGACGCAGATAGACCTGGGAGGAGTCGAAGTGCTGGTCGCGCCGAGCCTGCCAGCTCTCTGTCAGAGCCTCATCAGCCTGGCTTTTGTAAATGTTGGCCGAATCGGACGCCCGCCGCGCCATCTCATTATGATATCGCCCCAGGCCCGTAAGCGCCGTCGTATTCTCCGCGTCCACCCCGAGTATCCGGTGGTACAGACCGGCGGCCGAATCATACTGCTGGCAGTTGTTATAGCAGATAGACAGGTTGCTCATGGTAAGCATCATCTGCTCTTCGTTCTCCACGCTGATCGGAGAGGCGTCCGCAAACTCCCGCAAGTACGGAATGGCCTTGCAGTACTCATTCAACCGCACGTGGTTGTAGCCGATCTGGAGCAGCATCTGGCCGCGCTCCGTTGCTCTTTCGAGCCCTCGGATAAGCCACTCGTTTGACGTGGGGAAGTCCCCTTTGGCCTCGTAAACGGCCGCCAGCCCCGTGTAAGGCCTGGGATCGGTCGAGTCAATCAGGATAGCCGCCGACATGTTGAACAGACAGGTATCGATGAGCGCCGCCAGAAGCTCCTGGAAAAACTCCCGCTCCGTAGAGTCCGAAACCGCTTCAAGGTCCTTGGCCGCCTTCTGAATCTGGTTTACCTGGGTGACTCCGTCATTATACAGGGTGCGCCAGTAGAACTCCAGGGTGGAATCGGTTTTCTCGATGAACTTATCGCAGTCCTTCCGGTATTTCTTATTTATTTCCTTATTGGCGCAGCACACGTGAAGAGAATCCGCATACGCTACCATCTTCTCAACGTACACCCGCTTCTGCTCAAGGTCAGACGTTTTCCCGAACAGGTCGATTATGATCGCACCCATCCAGTTAAGCCCCTCAGAGTGAGGGCCGTAGTAATGAAAGAGCGTATCCAGATACGCCATCGCGTTATCGTACCGCTCTGCGATTACCTCAATCTTGACTGTCCGAATGTACACGTCGGCCGGCTTCTTGCCGGCCATGGCCACGGAATGGACCAAAACACCCACCAGAACCAGCAGCAACAGCTTTCGCAGCCTTTTCAAGACGAACCTCCTCTTACAAGCTATTCCTGTCACCTCATGTGACGAATTTACGGACCACATCGGCAGTTGTCAACCGCCCGACCGGTCTATCTCGTCGTAAATCTCGCTTTCAACCTCAGGATCGCCGACTGATTGGCCCGCACCGGCATGTCGAATGTGAGCGTGTACGCGTCTTTCTTCTCGTACGCGAAATTCGATTCCATGACCTCCCAGTACCCGTACAGCCTTTTCTCGATGGTGACGGTGATGTCCTCGTCTTTGTGATTCCTCAGTTCAATTTCCCAGGCACGCTCTTCCACGTTGCTCGATATACGCGTCTGTTGCACCATCTTCTCCTCTGCGGCGATGTCAAAGGCATAGCCGACACGAAGGGAGACTTCCTCGTCTTTGGGCGTATGCTTGATTCGGTCTTCACCCAGGAGAATCAGTGACCCGTCCTCGTCGGCTTTGAACAGGCGCGCGCGCCCGGCGGGAAGCGGCATGCCCAGGCCGGCCGCCTTCGAGTTCTGGAACTTCACGGCGACTGCGACCTGGGTAGGATTCTGTTCAGGGCGGTACTCGTACACCTTCTGCACGGCGGCTGTCGCCGGCTCAAACAGGGAGATTTGCTTTATCTCCTTGTCGGCCACGGTCGCCGGCCGGGGCAGCGTATACAGGTGATACTCGAAGAACTCTTTTTCCGCAAAACCCTCCGCCCCCAGGGCCGCCGACGGAGCTTCGTACGATCTCATCACCTGTCTTTTCGGTGTCACCCGGCTGATTTCCCCCGCGACGAGCTTAAGCGTAGCATCCTTGTACGTCTTGCCGGAACTGTTATTGATCGATGCCCAGCCGGACAGGTCCAGCCCGCTCTCGTCCGTATCGAGGACTCCGACATACTCCGCCGACCAGTTCATACCCGATGTCTGGTACCCGACCCGACAGGGCAGGGGTCCGGAAAGGTCGGAACGGTATAGCCAGAAAAGCGTCGGCCGGGTAATCAATCCCTCGGGCAGGACCGGGAAATTGACCTCGGCGATATTCTCCAGCGAAAGCACCTTCACCCGCCCGGACTCATCCTGAAGCGTGACCGCCTTGTCGCTGAAGGCCAGGAGCTTGCCGGTATACAGCCCGCCTTTCTTGTCGATCAGGTCAATCTGCTGGTCGATGTATCGCTGGTACATCTGCTCCGGACTGACAAGGTCAAAGGCGTAATTCTGCTCCAGCAGGGTGACGTCCCTCGGCTGGCCGGTGATGTCAAAAGTGACCGAACTGGCGTCGATCAGTGCCGGAACATCGCGAAAGGTCAGCCGATTGACACCCTTCTCGAATTGCAGGGTACGGGTTTCACTAACTACGCCCAGGTTGCTGTTGTACACGGTCACCGCGATCTCGTCAGCGGCGGCCAGACACGGGGCCAGAATCAGCGCGGCAACTGCCAGAAGTCCAATCCGTTTCATAACTTCACCTCACTTGGTTATACACGTTGGGCACCCTCGCTGCGTGCATTTCACGAATGCAGATATCGCGGGTACTCATACCCAATACAGCAAAAGTGGACCAGCCTTCCAACTAAAGCCAGTTAATTTTCCACCGGGGAGAAACGTTCCAGCGTAAGCTCCAGCCGGGCTTTGACTTCGCCCGCCGACGGCATCAACTCCGGACCGCTGAACGTCCCGTTATCCGGGTCGATACGCTCGAATATCTGGTGATACAGCGCGTAAATTATCTCCATGCTCAACTGGTAACGAGGCAGCATGCAGGGAATCACGGAGTCAATACGTTTGCGCGCCGACTGCCGGTAATACTCTGCTATCGACCGGTAACGGCCGATCAGGCCGCGAAACGAGGGGCTTATCTGACCGCCCCGGGCTATCCGGCTGAGATCCTCGACCGTCAGTGAATAGTGCCCAAGCATATCAAGGGCAAAGTAGTTCAGGTCACGCCTGGCGTCTTTCTGAAAATCCCGGATGATGTGCACCAGGTAGGAGAATACGGCCAGCGGTCTGGCCGACCACCGGATATCGTAGACCGGACGTTCATAACCGCCCCGGCCCTGCCTGACGCCGCACAGATGGGTAAAGATCGCCGCCGGGGCCACGGCCGCACCCTCCGTGTAGCGGAGGAACGTCAGGAAGTTCCTGTAACCGTCATGCTGTATGTCGTAAACCATGGCATTGCGGAGCCGTTTCCAGGGCCACAGGGGAATGGCGAAACGGTCGCGGACGTCCAGAAACTCGCGATCGAAGGAATCCCGGGGCCGGCCGCCGCACATCGACTCCAGCCAGTCATCGATCATCCGGGCAATGTCCGCAGCCTCCCCAGCGGAGATTTTCGCGCCCGACGTTTTGCGATCATCAACCAGGTCATCGATTGCCCGCATGGATCGGTAGCAGATCGTGAAAGCCCGGTAGCGGTCGCTATCCCAGAACCGGGCGGCGATATCGAGTATCGGGTTGGTCAGAATCTGGTCGAAATCGACGTCGGCCGCGAAATCGAGCCGGGTTTTGTCATTGGCTTTCATAGACGACGTGACCGAATATAACACGCGGCGTCGGCCGCCAAAATTTCTATTTCTCCAGGGTATCGTTTTTTTTACCATGAAGGGGTATGGCGCAGGGACCGAAGATTCTGATTTTGACCCACAATTTCCCGCGTTTCAGGGGAGATTTCTCCGGGGTCTTTGTAGAGCTCCTGGCGCGCCGGCTCGTCCAGCACGGCATGGCGCCCGTGGTGCTGGCACCCCACGACGCCGGCGCGGCGCGGCGCGAAGAATCCGAAGGTGTTCTGGTACGCCGCTTCCCCTACGCCCCGAACGAAGGAAGGGAAACACTGGCTTACCGGGGTAATATGCACGACCAGGTCTGGGGATCAGTCCTCGGACCGTTGCGCTTCCTGCGATTCCTTCGCGCCTTTCGCAAAGCCGCGACCGAAACCGTCCGCGAGGAACAGGTTGAGTTACTGGCCGGTCACTGGCTGGTTCCGGCCGGCATCGTGATGAGCCAGATGCGGCCGCAGTTGAATCTCCCGATGGTGCTTTCATCGCACGGCACTGATATTCGCATGCTCAGCAGGTACCGTCGCCTGGCCTACCCATACTTCAGAAACCTGCTGTATTCGCTTGACCGCTGGACCGTCGTGTCGAGCTTTCTCAAAGACGCCGTTCTGGAGATCGATCCGAACCTTGCGGACAGAATCGATCTCCTGCCGCTGCCGCACGACGAAAAACTGTTCTACCGAGACGAAGGGATTGAACGGGAGAAAGGGCTGGTGGTGTCGGTGACGCGCTTCACTGAACAGAAGCGCGTCGGCCACCTCCTGCGCGCGTTTGCGACCGTGCGCGAGAAAACGCCGTCGGCCCGTCTCGAACTGTACGGTTCCGGCCCCCTGCAGACTGACCTTGAATCCCTGATCAGAAACCTGCACCTGGACGACTGCACGAAAATCATGCCCCCGGTGCCCCAGGAGAAGCTGCGAGAGGTCTACAACCGGGCCGCGATCGTGGTGCTGAATTCGTTTCGGGAAGGATTCGGCCTGACGCTCTCCGAGGCCATGCTGTGCGGCGCACCGGTCATCGGGACACGTTCGGGAGGGATTGTCGACATCATCAGTCATGAGCAGACGGGCCTGCTGGTCCAGCCGGATGATGTGCAGGAGTTGTCACGGACTATCGAACGCCTGCTCTCCGATGACGGCCTGCGCCACCGTCTCGCCCGGGCCGGTCAGGGTTACGCGGGTAACACGTATGCCTCGGGCCCGCTGGCCGCCCGCTACGCCGGCATCCTACAGGATGCCCTGCGGCGCCGACCCGACCGGTCAGGTTGATCGCCTTCGGGAACGGCTCCCGGAACTACAAACAGAAAGGTCGCTCCCGGCGGACCGGAGGCGACCCAGTATTGTCTTCGCTCGAAATCAGCCCCGCGTCACTGACATGGCGCCAACTCTTCGTGGCTGATAAACAGGTAATCAATCAGCCGGGTCAGATCACCGATGTCAACTACTCCCACCTCGTCCCCGTCGACGTTTGCCTCCGGCATGCATGCCGGAGGCCGGGCCGTGATGAACAGATGATCGATCAGTTCGGTGAGGTCCGAAATGTCAACAAGATCGTCAACATCGTCATCCAGGTTTCCCGTCATGCCCACGCAGCAGCAGGCGTCACCCACCCCGTTGCCGTTGCTGTCCTTCTGATCGGAGTTGCGGACCAGCGGGCAGTTGTCCTCTTCGTTGGGGACTCCGTCCCTGTCAACGTCCGCGCTCGGGAACGCGTTTTTGAGAATCCAGCCGTCGGGGTCGAACTGTACCCCGTTCACCTGATCCGGCAGATCGAGAACGAAAGCCTGGTCGATCCGGTCATTCCAGACCGTCACAAGAGTATCTCCGCCTGCGGCATAAGAAAGGTGAAGCTGGACAGGCATCTCGAACAGCGGCCGGTGTCCGTACTCGTCCTGGTACTGGCTGAGGTACACCTCCATCCGGTGCGTGCCGGGAGCCTGCACGTACCCGTAGAAGTACCTGGGGTACCATTCATCATATATCCACTGGTCGAAGAAGAAATCCAGGTCCGTGCCGCTGACCGTCTCGCACACGTCCCGAAAATCCTCGGTCGTGGCGTGATTGTACATGAACTCAGGCGTCGAGGCATACTCGCTCAGACAGGTGAAAAACGTCGCGTTACCCAGCACGCCGCGCAGCATGTGCAGAACAAAGGCGCCCTTGCTGTAGATGATGCTTACGAAGATACCGAACGGGTCCGAGATGTCGTCGAGGTACAGTGTCCCCGGCGAGTAGTAGGCATTATCCTCCATGTCCGCCTGGTAGGCCGCGAACCCCTGGCTGTGCTCGGTCCACAGGGCGGCCGAGTACGTGGCAAACCCCTCGTTGAGCCAGCCGTGGTGCCAGTCCCGGCACGTAATCATGTCGCCAAACCACATATGGGACAACTCGTGCACTGATACGCCGAACCAGGCCGTCGACAATTCGCCCTGGACAGTGTTCGTCTGGTTCTCGATCCCCCCGTAAAACCCGAGCTGTGTTATACCGTACTTCTCGTTCCGAAACGGATAGAGACCATAAAGATCGGAAAACAGGTCCATTACTTCGGGAAGCTGAGCCGTCCCGGCCACAGCGTCGGCCAGGTCCTCGTTGAACACGTAGTAGTGAAGCGGGAAGTTCACCCCGCCTGAACCGGAATACTCATCCTCAATGTGCGAGTAGTTGGATATAGCCACCATGACGTAGTACGGCACGATCGGATACCGCTCCCGCCAGTGAAAGGTCTTGCGGCCGGACGCCGTTGTCACGGAATCAAGGGTCCCGTTGGAAACGGCCGTCACCGGCATGCCGGCGAAGGTCGTGTCCGGAATGGTGATGTCAACATACACGGAGTCCGGCTTGTCGCCCGGGCCGTCCTTGCAGGGCCACCAGTAGTGGGCCAGAAACGGCGTCGACAACGACGCAATCACCGGGCCGGAAACGTGACTGCTGTACCGAAGCCCCTTGATGCCCTCGGCCAGCGGCGGCACTCCCTGGTAGTAAACACGAACCTCCCCCGTCTCCCCGGAAGTGAAGGCATGATCCAGGTCGATGTACACGGTGTCATTGGCGGTGCTGAAACTGCTGGCATCGCCCGTCACGCTGTCAACGGCAAGCTGGTGATGAAGATTCAGTCTGAGCAGGTCCAGACCGTCGTCCGCGGCCGCAAAACGGCAGGACACGTTACCCTCGATATACTGCGTGCCGATCGATATGTCGACCCGGATATGGTAGAAGGTCACGTCGAAACTCGTGTCCGGGACGTGAAAGCGGAATCGTTCGATGTACTCCCGCCAGCTCTGCTGCTCGGCCTCGTAGAACTGCCGCAGAACCGCCGCCCTTTCTTCACGAGACGCGGGCGGATCGTCGGCTGCACCGACGGCGACAGGCAGAAGGATGGCACAGATCAGGAGTACGGTAAGCAGGGTCGCGGTGTATCGGTGCATGGTCGATCTCCGGGCTGGTAAAGGCGTTCTACCTTCAAACTAACGGCGAAGGCGTTATTGTCAAGGTCTTTTGAGGGGCCGTACGGCGGCGGCTACTTCTCCCGCTGCATGATTCCCGTGAGAGCCGCCAGCACGAGGGTGATCAGCGCCCCGGGCGGCCTGCGCGCGCACCCATTTTTCAATATTGCGCCTCCTGAACGGCTGGACTATACTACGCCGGAGGTGATCGCGGTGCCTTCAATTGACAGTATTATCAATCGTCAACTGCTCCGCTGGGAGTTGCAGCGCAAGGCTGCCGAAGAAAGCAAACGGGAGCGCCCCAGGCCGCAGCCGATAGTGACGACCAGCCGCCAGACCGGCAGCCGTGGCTCCTATTTCGCCTCGCGTCTGGCCGGGAGGCTGAACTACCAGCGCCTTCATCGGGAGGCTATCGACGCCATCTGCAAGTCGTCCGGCCACCGCAAGCGGATTATCGAGGCGCTGGACGAACGCTCCCGCAGCGACCTGCGGGTGCTGGTGGAGTCGCTCTTCACCGGCCACGCCGTGAACCACTCGGATTACCTGCGCCACCTGAGCAACGTGGTGCTGTCGATGTCGCGTCTGGGCGGGGTGGTGGTCATGGGCCGCGGCGCCAGTTTCATTCTCGGCCCCGGGCGCGGTTTCCATATCCGCGTGGTCTGCCCCCGCGAGAAACGGATCGAGAACCTGATCAAGTACGTCCAGCTTTCAGAAAAGGACGCCGCCCGGCAGGTGGACACCCTTGACGAACAGCGGCGCAACTTCATCCGGAAGGTCTTCGGCAAGGATATCGACTGTCCCCTTAACTACGACGTTGTCATGAACTCGGCCATGATCGACGTCGAGGAAATGGTGGACATGGCCGTAACGGCAATGCACGCCAAGATGGACAAGCTGACACATCTCGAACACGACGAGTTCTGAAACGCCCGGCGGCTCCAGGAGGCTGCAGAAAAGGCCGGAACCTCTCAGGTCCCGGCCTTGCGCGTTTATATACGGCCGTCCGCGGCGCGGCCGGCTGAATTTCAGAACTGGTCGGTGTTGAGCAGCACGAGCGTGCAGGCCTCGACGACCTCGATTCCGGCCGCCCGCAGTTTCTCCTGAAGCTGCGGATTTTCGGCGCCCGGATTGAATATCACGCGGCGGGGGGTCAGTCGGAGAATACGGTCCAGTTCGTCGCTCGAGACGCCCGGGTTGACGTATATCGTGAGCGTGTCCACCGGCTCAATAATGTCGTCGAGCGACTTGAGCGCCGTGATACCGAGCACCTCGTGACCCGCCGGGTGCACCGGCACCGGAGTATGGCCGTGCTCGACAAGCAACTTGACGGCCTTGTACGAGTAGCGGTCCTCCTTGGGCGTCGCTCCCAGCACGGCGACCCTGGAGTGTTCAGGAGCTTTTGCCATATTTCTCGCCTCGATTGCACGTCCCGTTCATACTACTGGTAGAACGTTTCTCGGGTCGAGTTTGTTCTTGAATTCTCTGAAAGACAGCCCGTCGCCGACTTTGGAGCGGCTGTCCAGCGACGAGAGGAATTCCCCCCGCAAAACCGCCTCCATTTTCATGTCACCGTAATCGGCGGCCCTGTCCATCGACACGACGTGAAACGTGACAGCGACAATCAGACCGATCAGACCCCAACTGGGCGCAAGCATCTGCACCGACCCGTAGTCCGAGGCGGGTTCAGACGGTTCCGACGTCAGCGTGACGACGTCGCCCCGGGCCGTAACCAGTTCGATTTCGGTCACGTAGTCCCTGATCGACAGGTCTCGACCGCCGAGCCTTGCCGAAAGGTCGACTGCGACAGCCCCGCCGGCCGATCCCACATACGGCAGAGCCGCGTGCGGCAGGAACAAACCATGTCTCGCCAAGTGCTCGTTTATCTCCCGCAGCGGATACCCCGAACCTGTCCGGACCTTCAGGCGGTCCGGGGAGATCTCCTGAAGGTCGTTCAGCCGGTCTGTTCGAATACTGAGCATGCGGACAAACGGATCACCCGCGGGATCAATGTTATTGCCGAACCCCGTGACATACAGTTGCCGCCCGTGTTCGTTGGCCAGTTTCAGGAGCGCGGCGGCCTCGGCGGCACACTCCGGATGAAAGGTCGGGACGGATTTTTGGTATGTGAGTCGGTCTTCGGGAAATTCAGAGGCAACAACGGAGGCGAATTCTTCAAGCGTACTCATGCGCCAAAGATAGACATTTCAGACACGGTGTCAACTGCCGGGACGGAACCGTCCGGCGCGATGCAGCCACAAGAAAAGCCCGGCCGATGCGGCCGGGCTTTTTTCTTCTCATGCCGGGTACGAGGTACGGCTTAGTACATGCCGCCCATACCGCCCATACCGGCCTCGGACATCCCCGGTCCGGCCTTCTTATCCTCGGGCTGGTCGCAAATGACAGCCTCGGTGGTCAGAAGCAAACCGGCGATTGACGCCGCGTTCTCAAGCGCCGTCCGGGTAACCTTCGTCGGATCGCTAATGCCCGCTTTGATCAGGTCCTCGTACTGGCCCGTCATGGCGTTAAAGCCGAAGGCGCCGGTTTCACCGGCCACCCTGTTGACCACGATTGAACCCTCGGCGCCGGAGTTGATGGCAATCTGCCGGATCGGCTCCTCCAGTGCCTTACGGACGATGTTGACACCGACCATCTCCTCCTCGTCCACATCGATGGAGTCAAGCGTCTTAATGGTGCGCAGCAGAGCGACCCCGCCGCCGGGCACGATGCCTTCCTCGACCGCGGCACGAGTAGCATGCAGGGCATCTTCCACCCGGGCCTTCTTCTCCTTCATCTCCGTCTCGGTGGCGGCACCGACGTTGATGACGGCCACACCGCCGACGAGCTTGGCCAGTCGCTCCTGCAGCTTCTCCCGGTCGTAATCTGAGGTCGTGTCGTCGATCTGCTTGCGGATCTGACTAATACGTGCCTTGATACTCTCTTTCTCACCAGCGCCCTCGACAACGGTCGTGTTGTCCTTGTCGATCGTCACCTTCTTGGCCGCACCGAGGTCCGTCAGCACGGTGTTCTCCAGCTTGAAACCGAGTTCCTCGGAAATGACGCGACCGCCCGTGAGGACCGCGATGTCCTCAAGCATGGCCTTACGGCGATCCCCGAAGCCGGGAGCCTTGACCGCCGCGACCTTGAGTGTGCCGCGAAGCTTGTTGACTACCAGCGTAGCCAGCGCTTCACCCTCGACATCCTCGGCGACGATCAGCATCGGCTTGCCCTGCTGGGCCACCTTCTCCAGCACTGGCAGAAGGTCCTTCATGCCGGAGATCTTCTTGTCGTGGATAAGAATCAGCGGATCCTCGAGCACCGCTTCCATGCCTTCCGGGTCGGTGACGAAGTACGGTGACACGTAGCCGCGGTCAAACTGCATTCCTTCTACGAACTCAAGCGTCGTTTCGGCAGTCTTGGCCTCTTCGGTCGTGATAACGCCGTCCTTGCCGACCTTCTCCATGGCATCGGCAATAAGATCGCCGATCTGCTTATCGTTGTTGGCCGAGATGGCACCGACCTGTGAGATCTCTTCCTTGTTGCTGACCGGCTTGGACATCCTGGTGATCTCTTTGGTCACGGCCGCAACCGCCTTGTCGATACCCCGCTTGATCGACATCGGGTTATAACCCGCCGTCACGTTCTTCAGGCCCTCACGGTAGATGGCCTGGGCAATAATCGTGGCCGTGGTCGTGCCGTCGCCCGCCACATCGGAAGTCTTCGAGGCAACCTCCTTGACCATCTGGGCGCCGATGTTCTCGAAATGATCCTCCAGCTCGATCTCCTTGGCTGCCGTAACGCCGTCCTTGGTGACGGTCGGCGATCCGAATTTCTTGTCGATCGCCACGTTGCGGCCACGCGGTCCAAGCGTCACCTTTACGGTGTCGGCCAGTTTGTCCACGCCCTTCTTGAGCTTGGCGCGCGCCTGGGCTCCATATTCTATCTGCTTTGGCATAATAGGGTTCTCCTTTTTATCCGTCTACTGACCGTTAGCTACTGATAACGATGGCGAAGATGTCGGACTCACGCATGATGAGGTACTCTTCAGCGTCAACCGAAAACTCGGTCCCCGAGTACTTGCCATAGAGCACGCGGTCGCCTTTCTTCAACTGCATGCTGATGGTCTTGCCCTCATCGGTAACGCGACCCGGACCAATCTCAACAACCTCGCCCTGCATCGGCTTTTCCTTGGCTGTATCGGGGATTATGATACCGCCCTTCTTGACCTCGGCTTCCTCGAGCGGCTTAATGATCACTCGATCAGCAAGTGGTTTGAACTGCATTCCAGTCCTCCTCGTTAACCTGTTTAGACTTAACTGTGAAACTTACGCTCATTCTTCACGTTGTTAGCACTCGCCTGAAGAGAGTGCTAACAGATAATACAATTTAACCACCGATCTTGTCAAGAGGTTCCCTGTACTTTTGCCACTCTTGGCGCGTTTTTTTTGACCAACTCTGCCATTTTGGCAGGACCTTCCGACATCCCCGGGTCAGCCGGTCCGTCACCGGTAGATATGTTGTGTGAAGGCAAGGCAGAAGCCGCTGCCGGGGTCAGCCGGCCGCGTTCATTTCGCCGATCAGGCGCAGGCCGTCCAGGGTGAGATGAGGCTCGAACAGTTTGATGTGACGTGAGTGATTCTCGATGCCTGAGGCCAGCCCCCCGGTGGCCACGATTGTCGCCCTGTCAAAGCCGGTCTCTTTGAGGATCATTTCTATGATGTAGTCGACCTGGCCGATCGTACCGTAGAACAGCCCCGATTTCATCGCCCCCGAGGTTGATTTGCCCACGACACAATCCGGCTGTTCGATGCGCACTTCGAACAGGCGTGCCGCCCGGCGGGCCAGTTCCGACAGCGAGGACTCGGGTCCGGGAATGATGACACCCCCCAGATACGCGCCGTCGGCGCTGACGACGTCGAAGGTTACGGCGGTGCCAAAGTCGACCACGAGTACCGGTCCCCCGTACCGGTGAAACGCCGCCACGCTGTTGGCTATACGGTCGGCCCCGACCTGATCCGGCTGGTCGACCGCGATTGTGACGGGCAACCGGCTTCGCGCCGAAACCACCAGGGGCACGCAGCCGAAGTACTTGCGTGCCATCGATTCAAAAACCGGGGTCAGCGGCGGCACTACCGAGCCGACCACGACCGTGTCTATCTCCGCGATGGCGACCCGCATGCGCTCCAGCAGCCCCGAGATATAGAACCCGGCCTCATCAACCGTCATTGGATTCGACGATGACATGCGGACGCTGTCCCTGAGGATCTCCCCGCTGTAGACCCCCACGACCACGTTGGTGTTGCCGACATCTATGGCCATCAGCATGGCCGGAATATACGTCGGCGCGCTGGAATGTCAATCGACGGCCGTGGATTGCGTGACCGGAATGCGTATCGGTCGGCTACGGGGTAGCCCTGGTGAAGCGGGGCCGCCGGCCTGGCGGAGCAGGCGCGGGCTTGAAGCTTCGGGCCGGTACCACTTGCCGGTTTCATCCCGGCAGGCCCCGGCGTATATTCCCGCCATGAAAATACACCCGCCCACGTACCGCCTCGGGCCGGAATTCTATGACAAACTCACCGCCTTCGTACAGGATTTTGTCACGGACGGTTTCGTGCGGTTCGCCGACGAGTTCTCGCGCCTTGATGAATTCATTGCCGGGGCCTGTGCCGATCGGCGCGACCGGGACGACCATTCACTTCGCCGCTCGGCAAGGGAACTGTATCTGCTCGAAGCCGTGGCGTTCAAGATCTACGACGAACTCAACCGAGAGGCCTTCAACCGAGCCAGGGACACCCTGATCGTTCTGCCGGACTGCCTGTCGCTGCACAACCCGGATTGCCGGAAAACCGACGGCAAATGGGGCGATGAATGCCGCCGGTGCGTCAAGGGTTGTCAGGCCCATCAGGTGAGCCTCCTGGGCGAGCGCTTCGGCGTTAGAACTGTCTATTCCAAGCGCAAGCTCAGCGAACAGATAGAGCACTACCGGCACAAAAACAGGGACCTGGCCGTGGTGGGAATAGCGTGTCTGATGATGCTCGCCACCGGGATGCGCACTGCGGCCGACGTCGGTGTGCCGGCGCGCGGAGTTCTGCTGAACTTCACCGGCTGCGAGCACTGGAACGACAGGCCGTTCGCCTCCCAGTTCCAGTTGAAGAGACTCAAAGCCGTTCTGGAGGAAAAGTATGGCCCTGCAAATCACGCGACTGACGATTGACGACTACGATTCAATCATAAAGACCTGGTCCGATGCCGGCTTGCCGTACAAGCCGCTCGGTCGCGACAGCCGCCCCGCCTTGGAAAAAGAGATGCAGCACCCTGCGACCGCGTTCTTCGGGCTTTTCGACGACAGCCGCATGATCGGGGTCGGCATCGCCAATTACGACGGCCGCCGCGGCTGGCTGAACCGGATCGCAATTGATCCGGATTACCGAGGCACCGGGGCCGCCGGTCGGATAATCGCCAGGTGCGAGGAGTTCCTTCGCAGCGTCGGGGCGGTCGTTATCTGCACCCTGGTGGAGGACACGAACACGCCGTCCATGGCCTGTCTGGTCAAAGCAGGCTACTCCTGTGAGAGAGAGATCACCTACTGGACCAAACGGCCCTCGGCCGACGCCTGAGTACCGGCCCGAAAGGAGCTTGACCCCGCCAACGCCCGGCTGTTAGTTGCAGGGCAAACACACGTCAGTCCATCCACGGAGGAATATCTATGAACTACCCGTTCTGGGATACGAGCGTCAGCTACGGATTGCTGATCGCCTTCGTGAGCATCCTGCACGTCTTTATCTCACACTTCGCCATCGGTGGCGGCCTGTACCTGGTCGTTACCGAATGGCGGGCGCGAAAACGAAACGACGCGCCGGTGCTTGGCTACCTCGAGCGGCTCAGCAGGTTCTTTGTGCTCGTGACGCTCGTAGCGGGGGCCTTGACCGGCGTCGGGATCTGGTTTGTCATCGGCTTGTTAAGCCCTGCCGCTACCGAGGTGCTGATCCATAGTTTCATCTGGGGCTGGGCGACCGAATGGACGTTCTTCATCATCGAGATCACAGCAGCCATCCTTTACTACTACGGCTGGAAACGCATGTCGGCCCGGAGCCACTTGGCCCTCGGCTGGATTTACTTCGGCGCCGCGTGGATGTCGCTGTTCGTCATCAACGGCATCATTACGTTCATGCTGACCCCCGGGGAATGGCTGGCCACGGGCGATTTCTGGGACGGTTTCTTCAACCCGACGTTCTGGCCCTCGCTGGCCTTCAGAACCGGCATCTCGGTCATGCTCGCCGGCGCCTTCACCATGCTCCTGGCCGCCCGCCGTCCGGCTGATGCTTTCAAGGCCAGGCTGGTCAGGACCAACGCCGCCTGGGGGCTGACCGGGCTGGTGGTGATGCTTCCCTCGTTTTACTGGTATTGGACAGCGATACCAGGTGAGGTCACCTCTAAAGCCCGCGAGATGATGCCGACGGTGATGACGTCACTGAGCGACCTGGTTGTTTTCGCGATTGTCACGGCCGTCCTTCTCGTCTTCTTCGGTCTGATCATCCCGAAGCGGCAGAGCATGGCCGCCGCAATCGTGCTCATGGCCTTCGGCCTGCTCACCTTCGGGGCGTTCGAATGGTTCCGCGAATCAGTGCGCAAACCGTGGATTGTCTACGACTACATGTACGGTAACGCGCTCGAGGCAGCCCGGGCGGACAGTTACAGCGAGACAGGGTATCTCGAGCAGATCAGGTTTCGCACCGGCGACGACGGGGCCGACCTGTTTCGCCGCGTGTGTCGGAACTGTCATACCATCGCGGGCTACAAGCCGCTCAAACCGGCCTTCGACGGCACCGACGAGGCGTTCACGGCGGCCATCGTGAAGGGAATCGGCGTCATACGGGGAAACATGCCGCCCTTCCACGCGTCCGAAAGCGAAGCCGGGCTGATCGCCGCGCATCTTTACGGGCAAATGGACGGACGGTCGATCGCCGAGATCTACAGGCTGGAAGGCGTCGAACTCGGCCGCAAGGTGTACGACATTCGTTGCGGCAAATGCCACGTTATGGGCGGTTACAATGACAAGTACGAGTCGCTGGTCGACCTGAGCGAGGAAGATTACAACGATTTACTGGATATAGCCGGCGAGTTCGGCGAAGAGATGCCGGATTACACCGGTGACGACCAGGAGCGCCGGGCGCTGATTCAGTATCTTCTGACACTCGGCAAGGAAGACGGAGGAAGTCATGAATCTGCCGGATTATGATTTCATCTCGGCGCCGTTGTGGGTGGTTACGTCACTGCACGTGCTCACCCTGACCCTGCACTTTGCGGCCATGAACTTTGTTGTCGGCGGCGTCATCATAACCCTCTGGGGACGCTTTACCGACAGGTGGAACCATCCGACCGTCAGGATGTTCCTCGGGGGGTTCCCGACCGCCATGGCCGCTACGGTTTCGTTCGGCGTCGCCCCGCTGCTGTTTTTACAGCTCGTCTACTTTCGCCAGGTCTACGCCGCATCAATCGTCAGCGGCTGGTTCTGGTTGATGATTGTCGCGGCGGTGATTTTCGCGTACTACTTCCTGTACGGCACGGCCTTCTCCAGGGCCGGCGGGGGCCTGAAGAGGTGGTACCTCGGCCTGGCCCTGCTGGCTCTGTTGTACGTATCGTACGTCTACAGTTCCGTCTTTTCACTGGCGGAGCGGCCCGATTACTACCGCGCCATCTACGCGCAGAGACAGTCGGGGCTGACGCTCAACCCTTACGTCGGCGAGTACCTGTTTCGGTGGCTGCACATGTTGCTCGGAGCCGTCACGGTGGGCGGCTTCTTTGTCGGACTTCTGGGCAGAAACCACGAGGACTCATACCTGACCGGCCGACGATTCTTCCTCTGGGGCACGGTGGCGGCGGCGATTGTCGGCCTTATCTACTTCGTGACACTCGGAGAGTATTTGGTGCCCTTCATGCGAACCCCGGCCGTCTGGATTCTGACGGTCGGCATCGTATTTTCAGCCCTGTCGGTGCACTTTCTGTACACGAGACGGTTCGCCTGGTCCGGGGCGCTGGTGTTTCTTTCCCTGCTGGCCATGGTCATCAGCCGCCACTACGTCCGACTCCTGCGGCTGGCGGACCACTTCCAGCCGTCGACCCTGCGCATCGCACCGCAATGGTCGATCTTTGCCGTCTTTGTCATCTGCCTTGTCCTGGCCGCCGGACTTATCTGGTACATGCTACGCGCCTTTTTCGGCACCGGGAACAAGGCGACCATGTGACGGCATTGGTGAAAAAGAAAGAGCCGACCGGCGAGTCACCGGTCGGCTTTCTACTGCATATCGGCATACGTCACAGAATGGCGTCAAAGCCGCGCTTGAGCGTGGTATAATCCCTCATGCCGACAAACCGCCCCACTTCCTTTCCGGTGACATCCAGAAAGATGGTCGTGGGCACGCCGCCCGTAAGCTGGTAATCCTTGTACACCTGCTCGTCCATCATCAACATGACCCATTCCATCCTGGCTTTCTCGGCGTACCGGCGGACTGCCTCCGGCCGGTCGCGAACGGCGAAGCTGACAATCTCGACTCCCTGGGGTTTATATTCGCTGTACAGCCTGACGAGATCGGGAATTTCCCTGCGGCAGGGCGGACACCAGGTCCCCCAGAAGTTAATCACTACCGGCTGCTTTCCAATCCACTTACCCGAATGGTGCAGATTCCCATCGAGATCCGCGGCGGTCCAGCTTACGGCGTTCGCGTCAAGGTTTACCACCTCGGGATTGCCAGGATCGGCACTCGCCTCCGGAGCCTCAAGCTTCGCAACCGGAGTCTGCGCGGGGGCCTGACTTTCCGTCCGTGCACCCGTCTCGTCGGAACTGCAGGCGGCCAGCGCCAACAACGCCCCAAAAATAATAATCGGTAACAGAACTCTCGTCATTGTGTGCCTTTCCTCATGCCGCAACAAAGCGGTCAGCGGCAAACATACAAAACTGACCGGCAGCCTGGCAAGCTTCTTGACGTGCGCGCACTGCCGAATAATCGCAAAACACCTACTTCCGGGAACTCGTATCCGGAACTCTGTCGGCCGTACGAGTGGTATCGTATCTGTAATTTCTGACAAACTCCAGCGCCCGTATGAACCGGTCGGGCGGTAAATATCCCTTCAACGGACCGACCTTCGTCCGAGAAGGAGTGACAAACCAGAACTGGGGGTACGAGGAGACACCGAACTCCTCGCGTGACAGCGCCCGCTGGGAGATCTTGTAGCCCTCGATGTCGATCTCGTCGTACGAATCGCTCCACACCTGCACCGGGGCGAAGGACTCGTTGACGATCCTGACCACCTCCGGATCGGTATAGGTTTCTCTTTCCATTTTCCGGCACCAGCCACAAGTCTTGGTAGTGAAATGAATGAGCATGTGCTTGTCTTCGGCCTGTGATTTCTGCGCTGCCTCCGTGTACGACAGCCAGTGAATGGCCGCCATGCTGTCCGTTAATGGTGGATCTTTCTGCCTGGTAGTGTCCCTATCCTCGGCCCTCGGGGACAGACTCAGCGCAAGAAACGTCGCCGCCAGCGCCGCTGCTGCAAGAATCTTCATGTGTCAATCCAACCTGTCTCTCATCGTGTCTGTTGTCAGCGTCAGCCGGTGCACTATAATCGCCTCGGGCCGGTCGGTCTCAGTGTTCTTTCAGGCCGAGCGGGCGAAGGTACGCCCCGGAATCCCCCAAAAGCTCCTTTAAACGGTTCAGCAGGCCGAAATTGAGATCGACCGCGTATTTCTTCGACCTGATATACACTTCCGATCCGTCCTCCTGAGCGGCCAGAAGGACTGGAACCTTGCCGCGGGATTTATCCAGTGTTGCCAGTGCTTCTTTAATCCGTTTTTCGGAGTGGTCGGCTCTGAGCTTTATAACCAGTTGGCAGTCAAATCGTTCCGTGAGCTGCTCGAGCGGCAGGACCTCGCCGGCAATCAGCTTTGCCGCTTCCCCCTCGCGCGTCGAAACCCGGCCGGTCACCAGGACAATCCGATCCGTCCGCACGTATTCACGACTCTTGTCGTAACAGTCCGAAAACAGAACCAGTTCCACCGTGCCGGAGAAATCCTCCAGCGTCACAAACGCCATCAGATTCCCCTTCTTGTCCGTCATCGTCTTGACCTGGGCGATAATCCCGGCCAGCGTGACCTCACGACCGTCGGGAGCCGTCTCCATGCCTGCGGCGGTACAGGTGGTAAAACCCGACAGCGTCTCGCGATACTTGTCCAGGGGATGACCGGAGATGTAAAATCCCAGCATGGCTTTCTCCTCGGCCAGCTGCATTGACGACGACCACTCCTCTACTTCGGGAAGTCTGGGTGCCACCCGTTCAAGGGTGATGCCGGTGGCTTCGAACAGATCGCTGGCCCCTGACTGCCGGAAAACGGTGTGGCCGAATTCCAGCGCGGCCGGGACCCCCTTGGACTTCTGTGCCCGGCTGCCTTCGAGGCTGTCGCAGGCACCGGCTGCGATCAGCGATTCCAGCGTGCGCCGGTTGAGCGTGCGTGGCTCTACCCGACTGGCCAGGTCGGCCAGGGTGCTCAACCTGCCACCGCTCCGGCGCGCCTGGACAATCGCCTCCGCCGGTCCCTCGCCCACGTTCTTGACCGCCTTCAATCCGAACCGGATAGCACCCTGAACGACGGTAAAGTCGATGTCCGACTCGTTTACATCCGGCGGCAACACCTCAATGCCCATACGGCGACATTCTTCGAGGTATATGTATATCCGGTCACTGTCGTTGATATCCGAGGTCATGAGCGCCGCCATGAACTCGCGCGGGTAATATTGCTTCAGCCAGGCCGTCTGATAGGCGATATACGCGTAGCACGTCGAGTGCGACTTGCCGAACCCGTACCGGGCAAACGTCTCGATCTGGTGAAACACCTCTTCGGATACGCGCCGCTCGATCTTGTTCCGGTCGGTCCCGTTGAGAAACTCTTCCTTCTGCGCCGCCATCAGCGAGGCGTCCTTCTTGCCCATGGCTTTGCGCAGCAGGTCAGCTTTGCCGAGGGCGTAACCGGCCATGCGATTGGCGATCTGCAACACCTGCTCCTGGAAAACGATCACCCCGTAGGTCGCCCCCAGGATCTTCTCGAGCACCGGATGCAGAAACTCGACCGGCTCGGTTCCACTCTTGCGCGCGATATAACTGTCGACCATGCCGGAATCAAGCGGCCCCGGACGGTACAGCGCGTTCATGACCGTCAGGTCGGTGAAGTTCTCCGGTTCCAGCCGCCGCAGATAATCCCGCATACCGCTCGATTCAAACTGGAAAACGCCGACCGTATCGCCGCGCGCGAAGATCTCGTAAACGGCGGCATCCTCCAGAGGTACGTTGTCGATATCGATACTGGCGCCGGGATGACTGACCTCGGCCATCCTGACGGCGTCGTCGATCACCGTGAGCGTTTTCAGACCGAGGAAATCCATCTTGAGCAGGCCGATCTCCTCGACCATTTTCATGTCATACTGGGTGGTGGTTTCGTTCCTGCTCCCCCTGAACAGCGGGACGTAGTTGGTCAGGGCGGAAGGCGCGATCACCACCCCGGCGGCATGCGTGGAGCAGTGACGGGCCAGTCCTTCCAGCGTTATGGCATAGCGAAGCAGTTTGGCCACCCGGGCGTCCCTGTCCCTCAACTCGGCAAGCTCGGACGATTGTCTCAGGGCCGCCTCAAGCGTCATGCCCGGCATGGCCGGGATCATCTTGGCAATCTTATCGACCTCCCCGTACGGCATGCCGAGCACCCGGCCGACATCGCGCACCGCCGCACGGGCCGCCATGGTCCCGAACGTGATGATCTGGCAGACGTTCTCTTCCTTGTACTTCTCGATGACGTACTTGATTATCTGGTCGCGCCCGCGATCCGCAAAGTCGATGTCGATATCCGGCATGGACACCCGGTCCGGGTTGAGAAACCGCTCGAACATCAATTCGAACCCTATCGGATCCATGTTCGTGATCCTCAGCGCGTATGACACCAGCGACCCGGCCGCGGAGCCGCGACCCGGCCCGACCGGAATCTTCTGAGTGTGCGCGTAATCGCAGAAGTCCTTGACGATCAGAAAATACCCGGCGTAGCCCATCTGCCTGATGATGCCCAGTTCGTAGCCAAGGCGGGCGCGGATTTCCTCGGTAATCTTGTCGTACCGGTCCTCAAGCCCCTTCTCGCACAGGTGCTGAAGGTAATCATCCGGATCGTTGAACCCGGCCGGAAGCGGGAACACCGGCAACTTCAGCTTGCCAAGTTCCAGTTCCAGGTTACAGCGCTCCGCGATCTCGACCGTGTTGCGCAGGGCATCCTTGAAGTCGCCCAGAGCGGCTTCCATTTCCTCGGGGCTCTTGAAATAGATCTGATCGGAATTGTACCGCATGCGGTCCTGGTCGTCCAGATTCTTGCCCGTTTGAATGCACAGCAGGGCATCGTGCGCCTCGGCATCCTGCTGCTTCAGGTAGTGGCAATCGTTGGTCGCCACCATGGGAATACCCGTTTCACGGGAGATAGCCGCCACCCGGGCAATGTTCTGCTCCTCGACTTCGAGGCCGTGGTTCTGAATCTCGAGGTAGAAATTCCCCTTGCCGAAAATCTCTTCAAGTTCCCGGGCGGCAGCCACCGCCGCTTCCACTTCGCCGCGGTGCAGATACCAGTTGACTTCCCCCTTGAGGCAGGCCGAGGTGGCAATCAGTCCCTCGGCATGCCGGCGGAGCAACTCCTTGTCGATGCGGGGGCGGTGGTAAAAACCCTCAAGGAAGCCGGCCGACGAGAGCTTCATCAGGTTCTGGTAACCCTCCCGGTTGGCTGCCAGCAGGATGAGATGAAAGCCTCCGTCGGGATACTTGCCGGAATGGGATTTGTCGAAGCGGCTGCCTCCGGCCACGTATGCTTCGGTCCCGATAATCGGCTTCAGGCCGGCCTCGGTGGCTTTCGTGTAGAACTCGATTGCCCCGAACATGTTGCCGTGGTCGGTGATAGCCAGGGCCGGCATCTTGTACTCCCTGGCCAGCTTGATCACCGAATCAAGGCGGCACGCCCCGTCGAGCAACGAGTACTGGCTGTGCGTGTGCAGATGAACGAATTCGGCGTATTTCATATACGGCAGAGTTCGCGGGCTGTGAGTACCATTGCTACAGTAGATACGTTTCGGGCGGGGGACGGTCAATGGCTTTTTTGTTTTTCAGGCGTCCAGCGAACCCGGCCGGACGCACCACGTGCCCGTCGCTGGTCCTGGATCAGCCTGACTGTCGGCTCAAAGCAGCATCTCGAACTCTATCTCGTCGCGCAACGGTATGCCGTACAAGCCGATTTCGGCGATGGCCGGCTTGAGCTCGCGCGAGTGCGCCAGGGCATTGAGGTGGACCGCCGCAATCGTGAAGCCGCGCCGCTGATAGAAACGAATCGCATCGAGATTGTCGTTCGTCGTAATCAGCCACAGCCGTTTGCAGCCCGCGGCAACCGCCGCCTCGCGCACGCGGGTCGTCAACGCCGTGCCGATCCCGGAACGCCTGGTGAGAGCATCAAGGGTCACTATCTCCCACTGGTCATCGAAAATCTCATACGTGACCAGGCCAGATTTACGGCCATCGGACGATTCGGCAATAAACCCCGGTATCTCCGACGGGTAGACAATCCGCCCCCGCGTAACGATGAAATCGGCTCCCCAGCCCCGAACGACCTCGAGCACCCAGGGCCGGTCGTCTTTCGTTACGGGCCGAATCTTGAAATCCATGCCTTTGTCTCCCGCGCCTTCAGTCGGATGCGCCGATGCCGGTTCATGTCGTGAATCCGCCCCCGGCACCCGCACGCGCGCGTCCGGTCATCTTGTCAGCATTCATGGCAGACGGTCCCGCTGGTGTAACGGCAGCAGCCAGGCGACGGACACACGGAAATCCGCCTCATCCTCGCCGGCCGCCGGCTTGTTCAGATATAACGGGAAATCAACCCTGACCCGGTGCTGTCTCCAGACGGCCGGCAGCGCGATCGAAACCCCCGCCGACATGATGAACGTCCTCTTGCCTTCAAACGAAAGTGTTTCGTTTGACGCTACCGGCTCGCGGTACGAGCTCTCCCTGTCATCAAACGACAGCCAGCCGCCCTCGGCAAAGACGGTCTGGTCGGCCTGCGAAAGGAAACCGCCCACCAGCGGCAGAATCTTAAACCAGCGGAAGGGCAGGAGGTCCGGCGGCGTGCATTCGATGGAGGCACCGAAGTAGTCTATCAGGTACAGGTTCCTGTCCTGGTAACCGCGCACGCGCGGGTCAGCCGCGTAGAGGTGGTTCTCCCAGTCGGCCGGAACCGTGCCCGGGGACCTGAACAGCCGGGAGTGGACAAAACGATCGATCGAACGTATCCGACTGATATGCCGAAGGTACTGGGACGGCGGTTCGCCGTTGGTGACCAGCCCCTCCAGGACAACCGACAGGTATGTCCGGCTCTGGCCGATCAGACTGACGCCGGCCAGGAATCGACGCTCCAGGATGGACCGGCGTCGATGCTCCTGCACACAGGCGCTCACCTCGTTGCGGTTGTAAAAGTAGTAGCTTCCGTACCGAAACGTCCTTAGAAATCCGCCTCCCAGGTGCAGGCGCGCGACCCTGGCAACATCCCACGTCGGATCGGGCAGGTAGCGGCTTATCTCGTCTGAGGGTGCGTCAGACCAAGGCTCCCGGCCGCCCCCGACGCGCAGGTAGTCAAGTTGCACGAAGAGAAGTTCCTGATCGGGCCGGGAGTACCACTCGCGGAACCTCTTTTCCAACCCCCACGAGAAGAACATCCGCCGGTCGCTGCGCAGCACTCGCGCGCCGGTGGTCGCACGAGGACCGAACCGGCCCAGCAGATCGGACCAGGAAAAGTCAACAAAGGGCCGAGCGGATTCGGTGCCGACACCCAGGTCAAGCGAGAATCTCGATTCTGTTTCCAAATACGAGCCGTGGGCGTGAAACCCTGCCTGCACCCCGTTGGGCTCATCATACCAGATATCCGGCCGCAGCCGCAGGGCGTACCTGTTCGCCGGGGTTCGGTCATAGAGAAGGTTGTCAAAACGCACTTCTGTCGGCCAGAACAGCCCCGACTGGTTGTTTCTCCGGTCGATGTCCATGAGGAGGTTGTACGGGTCGACCACCACCTTGCGGATTTTGCGATTGGCCTTGACGGTAAACCGGTATGCGGGTTCGACGCGGCGGAACTGGTGCCACGTGGGCAGCAGGACATAGCCCGGTTTGGCGTAAGCCATGCCTTCGGGGGCAACCGTGTAGAACGTGGTATCCCCCTGTTCCCAGATGACGGCCACGTCGACCGGGCTGACGAAGTCCGCCTTGCGTTCCAGTTTGACGGTGTGTTCCATACCGCGGCCGGTCTCACGCGACTCCTTGCCGGTGAAGGCATAGTCCAGACGATCCCGGCCGTAGTACCATTGGTCAAGGAAGTTATCAAGTTCGATCCCGGTTGCATTCTCCATGGAACGCGTATAATCGTCCTCGTAGGGGTGCCTGAACAGCCAGTCGGCACAATACCGGCGCATGGCCGCGTAGTAGAGCGAATCGCCAAGCACCGACCGAAGTGAATAGTGCATGGCCGCACCCTTGTAGTATGCCGAGACACGGTTCGGCCAGTATTCCCTGCCTCGGTCGTACGAAGTTCCGACCATGGGCCGATCCATGCCCTCCTTCATGAGAAGCAGCAGCGGCAGGAACCCGCGCACTTCGCGATCCTGCTCAGAAGGGGCGAGCCACCGCTGGTACCAGTTGGTGAAGTCGTCAAGATTCCCGTGCCGGCCGAGGTACTTCTCCATGGCGTTGTGCTCGAGATGGGTCGTGAAGCTCTCATCGAGAAACGGCCGGTCCACCTGGTTGGAGCCGACCTGCCCCATGAACCACTGGTGACCGATCTCGTGGTACAAAAGCAGGTCAAACCAGGGTGAGTCATCCTCGCCGGAACAGTTGGTCAGCATCGGGTATTCCATCCCGCTGAACGCGTCGCAGATACGAATCACCGGCCAGCGGTAGGGACAGTACAGCTCAGAAAACGTCTCGATGGCCTGCCGGCCGATCATGACTGCACGGGTCCAGTCTTCGGCTCGGTGCCGAAGCGCATATACGATCACTTCGACACCGTTCGTCGTGTCGGTGTCCAGGCAGAAGTTGTTCGAGGCGGTCCATGCGAAGTCATTGACGTTCTCCGCTACGTAGTGCCAGGTCCTGGTGCTCGTCGTGTCGGGCTCAAGCTTCGGCCATTCGGATCGAGGCCTCTGGTAGTTGCGTATGTCCAGCAGCGCCCGCAGTGAGTCGGGCAACACCTCGTCCTCGTTGACAAGCACGCCGGTGGCTGCCACAATCTGGTCCGCCGGGGCCGTGATTCTCACATCGAAGCGCCCATAGTCGCCGTAGCATTCGCCCCACCCGAGGTACTGGGAGTTCACCCAGCCGACCTTGTGATCATATACGCACGCCTGCGGGTACCAATACGCCGCCTTGGTCGTGCCGCTATCTACGCCCATCCGCATACTCGCCGGCTCCGGCAGGACCGTGGTGAAGGAAAAGGCCAGGTGCGCCGTGTCGCCGGGTGAAAGCGGCGTCGAGAGGGTCACCGTGATTATCGTATTGTCGGTTTCAAACGACCGGTACGCGCGGGCCGCCCCGGATCGCTCGTACAACCGGAGACTTCCTTCCTCCTTCGGCTTCAGATCCGCGTACTCGAAGTCATTGACATATCGCCGCTTCAGGTCGGCGTACGACCCTCTCTGTATCGCGTTGGGGAATGCCTTGAGGTAAATGACGTCGAGCGCGTCGGGAGAGTTGTTGATGTACTCTATGTCGACTTCACCCGTAATAGTGCGGAGATCATCCTGAAGGGTGACGTCCAGAACGTAATTAACCTCCTGCTGCCAGTATACGTCGCTGGCGGCGGACGAAATCGTCGGAGTGAGAGACGATGCAAGGGTGCCGAGGAAGGCGACTATTCGTATGAACAACTACAGCGCTCCCGTCAGGCCGTCGTAAATGAAGCTGCCACCAAGGTACAGCAGGAAAGCGGCGCACGCCAGGATCAAAATCCTGAGACCCCGACCCATAATGAGCCGACGGCCCTTCCAAAGAAGAACGGACACGAATGTATACCAGACGAAGTCCGACAGGATGTGGCCGAAATAGAACACCACCGGCCCGACAATGCCGAAGTGCCTGGCCTTGACGAGCAGAGCCAGACCTACCGTGGCCCACCAGATGAACCAATAGGGATTCGACAGCGTGGCCGTGATGCCCTTACCGGCCAGCCGGTGCCGTGAGCGGCCCGGCCCGTCGTCGGAAGCATACGCCACTCGCCCGGTCACGGCGTCGTAACCCATCATACCGCCCATGAGCAGCAGCGCGGCGCCGCCGACCACGCCGATCAGTCTGGTGACGTTCTCATTCCCGGTCAGCGTTGCCACGCCGACGGCCAGCAGGATCACGACCGCGATCTCGGCCAGCGCATGACCCGCCGAAATCACCGGACCGGTCTGCCAGCCGTGCCGGGGAGTCTCCGCGATCCCCACGGCCAGCAGCGGCCCCGGCATCAGGGCACCCGAAAACCCGATAACGAAGGAATTGAAAAACAGTACGGCCAGTTCCATATCAAATTGCGGTCCGCCGGGCCGGTGTCGGGGGTTCAACCAGCGATCCCGCCCTGCCGATTTGCTACGGCTTCAGTCCAACAAGAAGGCTCCCCTGATCGGTATGCTCGTGCACGGGGTAATCATATTCCTCGGCGGCAAACCCGGCGGCCTCCATCAGGTCCAGCCAGCGCTGCCGTGGAAACAGGCCGGTTACGTGCAGATCCTGCTCCACCCGCACTTTTCCCCCTTCGCGGATAAAGAATATAAAAAGCGTCTCCGTGGTGGTGTCGTCGGGGTCAGGATCATACTCGTATTGGACGTACGTCAGTTCGGTGGTTCCGTCGCTATGGGTGCCGTGCCTCATGAACCCGTCGGCAAACGTCTCTTTGAAATTATCCGGCGACATGACAAGGATACCGCCCGGTCTGAGGTGCATCCAGGCCGTGCCGAGCACCGCCCGCAGGTCGTCTTCGGTCAGCATATAGTTGATAGCATCGTGGATCAGGACGGCGTCAAAGAGCCTGCCAAGCCGAACCGTGCGCATGTCGCCCACGTGATGCTCCACGCCGGGGTTGAGCTTTATCGAGTTGGCCAGCATTTTCTCAGAAATATCGACCGCCACGGCGCTGAAATCCGAAGTCAGATGCGACAGGTTGTTCCCCCCGCCGACGCCGAGCTCAAGGATTTCGTGCCTCCCCTGCCCGAGCTTTTCACGGATCGCATTCCGCCAGAACGAGGCCTCGTGGGCGTAGTCTTCAGGGGCGCTGATCAACGGCCACAGGTGGGCAAACTCATCGTACATCCTGTTGGTTTTCACAACCATCTCCGTTCAGACACGTGGCAACGTCAGCTGGGTCGGGGCAACCCCGCCCCCACGATGACGCCGACGGCGCAAGGACAGACTTTGACACTCCCAGGATCATCACCGGGACAGTCTGTATCAGTGCCCGGTAAACTTGGGCTTGCGCTTCTCCTGGAAAGCTTCCATGCCCTCGTTCTTGTCGCCGGTGCCGCACGTCTGCCCAAAGTTCACCTTTTCGAGATCGCAACCCGCCGTCAGGTTGACATCAAGACCACGGTTGATGCACTCCTTGGCGATAGCCACGGCAACGGGCGCCTTGCCGCAGATCAGTTTGGCCATCTCCATCGCCTTATCCATCAGTTGATCCAGCGGGTAGACCTCGTCGGCCAGGCCGATCCGGTGGGCTTCCGCGGCAGAGATTATTTCCCCCGTGAAGATCAACTGCATGGCCTTACCCCGCCCGACCAGGCGCGGCAGACGCTGGGTACCACCATAACCGGGAATGATGCCCAGGTTGACCTCCGGCTGGCCGAATCTGGCGTTTTCGGAGGCCAGACGAAAATCACAGGCCATGGCCAGCTCGCAACCGCCGCCGAGGGCGAAGCCGTTGACGGCGGCAATAACGGGCTTGGGAAAGTTCTGGATGGTCTTCATCAGGTACTGTCCGCGAGCGGCCAGTTCCGTTCCCGAGCGGGCGTCCAGTTCGGCCAGTTCCGGTATGTCTGCCCCGGCCACAAACGCCTTCTCACCGGCCCCGGTCAGGATCACACACTTCACGGCGTCATCAGACCAGTGGTAGCTGAAAAGCTGTTGAAGCTCGGCTACGGTTTCTTTGTTCAGCGCGTTGAGCGCGCGCGGCCGATTGACGGTAACGACGAGAACATCGTCCTTTTGTTCCACCACAAGGTTCTTGTACTCGGTCATGATTGGGTCCTTCATCTGTGTATTGGCGATTGCACGACTATTCTCGTATTCCCACACTGCGCATCATTTGCAGGCCCTCGGAAATCGCTCCGGCGCCGATCAGCTCGAACTTCGCCTTGAGACAGCAGCCCAGGACCTCTTCACTGCCCGGGTTGAGGTTGAGCAGCACCTTTGTAACGCCCCGCCTCGAGGCCGCCCGGCTGTAAAGCAACTCCAGCATCTTGCTGCCGTAACCCCGGCCGCGCTTGTACTGGTCGACAATCAGGTGAACGATCTCGACGGCGCGCTCGATCTTGCGGTCCCACAGCTCACCGTAAGCCACGGGCTTGCCTTCGCTGAAAAGAAGATAAGCAGTCACCCCCGGCCGCTGCCAGGAATCGACAACATCGTCCGGCGGCGGGTACACCGTCCCCCGACAGACACTGGCATACGTCTCGGCGGAATCAATCCAGGAACGAACCGCCGTGGAATACTCGGCGGTGTACGGAACAATATCGGCCTTAACGCGTGTCGAATCGCTCACTGGGTCTGTCACCGTCCCATCTTGAGAATCTGCAGTATAGCAAAAATTGCCCCCGCGAGCAAGCCGGCCGAGCCCGGAAGGTTTCATGCCGTCCACCCCGGGCACGTCGGGGAACCGAACTTTGACCGCAATTGACACCGTCGGGGCGATTGCCTATATACAGACACGGCCTCACACCCCGAAAAAGGAGCAAAAGAGTATATGATAGATTTCAGCTTTACGGAAAACCAGTTGGCCGTCAAAGACATGGCCCGCGAACTGGCGTCAAGGGTGGTATCGCCCACTATCCAGGAGTACGACAGGGAGCAGAAGATGAACCCGGACCTGCTGCCGGCCATGGCCCAGGCTAACCTGCTGGGTTTCTGCATCCCGGAAGAATACGGCGGCCTCGGCATGGACTATATTTCCCTCGGCCTGGCCTGCGAAGAACTGGAATACAGCGACACCTCCGCCCGCGTCATCCTTTCCGTTCACATCGGCCTGTTCTCCCTGCCGGTACTGACCTGGGCCGATGAGGAGCAAAAGCGGAAATACCTGGTTCCGGCGGCAAAGGGTGAAAAGGTGGCCACGTTCGGCCTGACCGAACCGGCGGCCGGTTCCGACGCCGTCGGCATCCAGACGACGGCCGTCCGGGATGCCGACCACTGGGTGCTCAACGGCGAGAAGATGTGGATTTCGCTGGCCGACGTAGCCGACTACTTCCTGATATTCGCCTGGACCGACCAAGAGAAAAAAAGACGGCGGGATCATTCCGGCATCTCGGCCTTTATTGTCGAGCGTGATTTCGATGGTGTGACCACGGGCGCCATTCACGGCAAACTGGGCGTGCGCGCCGGCAACACCGGGTACATCTCGTTTCAGGACGTCAGGGTGCCGGCCGGCAACCTTGTCTATCGCGAAGGGCAGGGGTTCAAAATCGCGATGTTCTGCCTGGACCAGGGGCGCTACACCGTGGCGGCCGGTTCCTGCGGCCTTATCCGGGCCTGCCGCGACGCCTGTGTGAAGTACTCGGGCGAACGGAAGACCTTTGAAAAACCCATCGGCGAACATCAGCTCGTCAAGCAGATGATTGCCAACATGGAGGCAGGCTATGAGCTTTCTTCGGGCCTCTGGCTCAAGGCCGGGTGGCTGAAGAACCGGGGAAAACGCTCGACCAGGGCCACCTCGCTGGCCAAGTGGGTCGCCTGCCGGGAGGCCGAAGCCGCCGCCGCCAACGCCGTGCAGGTGTTTGGGGCCTACGGGTTCTCGGACGAGTACCCGGTCGAACGCTTCTACCGCAACGCCAAGGGAGCCTCAATGTACGAGGGAACGCGGGAGATTCACACCCTCATGCAGGCCGAGTACGCCCTGGGGATACGCCAAGACAAGGAACTCGAGCGCGACCTGCCGGTGGTTGAGCAGTGAAAGGAAGCGGTTCAGCCCTACTCCACCGTCACGGACTTGGCCAGGTTGCGGGGCTGATCGACGTGGCACCCTCGCAGAACGGCCATGTGGTATGCAAGCAGCTGAAGCGGGATGACCGAAAGTAGCGGCGTCAGCCGCCGGTTGGTGTGCGGCACGTAGATGACGTGGTCGACCCGCTCGGCTATTTCTTCGTCACCCTCGGTGGCAATGGCAATCACCCGTCCTCTTCTGGCCTGGACTTCGGCGATATTCGACATCACCTTGTCGTACACGGTGTCCTTTAACGCAATCACGACGACGGGCATGTTCTCATCGATGAGCGCAATCGGGCCGTGTTTCATTTCGGCGGCGGGATACCCTTCAGCGTGGATATATGAAATCTCCTTGAGCTTGAGAGCGCCCTCGAGGGCCACCGGGAAGTTGATCCCGCGGCCGAGATACAGGAAATTGTTCTTCTTGTAGTACTCCTTGGCGATGTCCTTGATGGCCTTCTCCGTCTCGAGTATACGCTCGATCTGCTCGGGAATCTTCTCGATGGCCGCGATCATCTCCCGACCCTGCGTGACCGAGAGTTGGCGCATGCGACCGAGCAGGTTGCCGATCAGGGTCAGCACCATGACCTGCGAGGTAAAGGCCTTGGTGGAGGCAACGCCGATTTCCGGCCCGGCGTGGATGTACACGCCGCCATCGGATTCACGGGCGATGGTTGAGCCGACTACGTTGACCACACCGAGCACGGTGCAGCCGCGCTGCTTGGCCTCACGCATGGCCGCCAGGGTGTCGGCCGTCTCGCCGGACTGGCTGACCGCAAGAAGCACCGTGGCTTCGTCGACTATCGGTGACCGGTACCGGAACTCGGATGCATACTCCACCTCAACCGGTATGCGTGCCGTCTCTTCGATCATGTACTCGCCGATCAAAGCCGCGTGCCACGAGGTACCGCAGGCCGTTATGATAACCCGCTTGATGCTGTGGAGCTGGTCGTACTGAAGGTTAAGGCCGTTCAGGCGGGCAATCCCCTTTTCGCGGTCAAGGCGGCCGCGGATGGCGTTGCGCAACGTGGCCGGCTGCTCGTGGATCTCCTTGAGCATGAAATGATCATAGCCGCCCTTCTCGATCATATCCAGCGACCAGCTTATCTCCTGGACGCGCGGGGTGATACCGACCCTCTGGATGGTGGTAATCTTGTAATCCTTCGCCGTGACTGCCGCGATTTCGCCGTCTTCGAGATATACCACCCGCTTCGTGTGCTCCAGCATCGGTGAGATGTCCGAGGCCACGAAGTTCTCACCGTCGCCGTCACCGATCACAAGCGGTGATCCCATGCGAGCGGCGACAATCAGTCCCGGATGACGCGACGAGACGACGGCAATGCCGTAGGTGCCCTCAACCTCCGTGAGGGCCACGCGCACCGCCTCGGTAAGATCGCCGTTGTAGTGGTAGTGAATCAGGTGAACCAGGATTTCCGTATCGGTTTCGGTTCGAATAACGTACCCCTGGCGTGCCAGGTACGCCCTGAGGGTGCGGTAGTTTTCGATGATGCCGTTGTGAACCAGGGCAATCTCGCAGTTGGCATCGGTATGGGGATGGGCGTTCAATTCGCTGGGCTCCCCGTGGGTTGCCCATCGCGTGTGCGCAATGCCGTGTGTGCTGTCATACTTCTGGTCACCCAGGACGGCCTCGAGTTGGCTGATTTTGCCGACCGACTTGGAGATCATCAGCCCGTCACGGGTCAGCAGGGCCAGCCCGGCGGAGTCATACCCGCGGTATTCCAGACGCTTAAGGCCCTTGAGCAGGATCGGCTGCGCCTGCTTGCCCCCAACATATCCGACAATTCCACACATTTGACGTTCTCTTGATTATATGAAGTAGCTCATGACCTTCGCGTGCAGGGCACGCGTCAGTTGCCTTTCGCTGGTCTCGACTATCAACCTGAAAATCGGCTCCGTATTCGATGCCCGCAACTGCAACCAGCCATCCGCAAAGTCAAAGCGCAACCCGTCACGACGGTCGACTTTCACCTTTCCGAGCAGCCGGTGTGCTTTTGTTTCGAAGCGTTTGAGTCTGATGGCGAAATCACCCGGAAGAGACGCTTTGGACTTTATACTATAATACCTGGGAAATGTTTTTGCAAGCTCCGAAAGGCTGCCGGTTCCTCTCGCCAGGGCCTGCAGCACCAGGGCCGAGGCGATCAGTGCATCGCGACCCGCATGGAAAGCGGGAAATATCACGCCGCCGTTGCCCTCACCGCCGATCACCGCCTTTTTCCGGCGCATCGCCTCCACCACGTTCGACTCACCTACTTTGGAGTAAGACACCCGTGACCCGAGCGCCTTGGCCACGTCCGCCGTAGCGCGCGACGTGGAAAGGTTTATCACGGTCGGTCCGTGCACCCGCTTGAGCACTTCGAGCACGGCAATGGTAAGGGTGAGTTCCTCCCCTATGGGTCTGCCGCGCTCGTCCACCAAGGCCAGCCGGTCGGCATCCGGATCGCACGCCATCCCGAGATCGGCCTGGTGCCGCTGCACCGCCTGCGCCAGCTGCCGGAGGTTTTGCGGCACCGGCTCCGGACCACGCACAAAGTTGCCGTCGGCGTCACAATTGATTGCGAACACCTCGACGCCGAGCTTTTCCAGAAGTTTCGGCAGGGCAACCGACCCGGCACCGTTGACGGCGTCGACGACAACTCGGAATTTCCGCCTCTTTATGGCCGGCCGGTCAAGTATTGACAGACTCAGTATTCTCTTGATGTGACGGTCGATCCACCCCTGCCAGCACGTGAACTTACCCAGCCGGTCGGCCGGACGGTAGGCAAAGCGGCGATGCGTGAGAATGCCCTGTAGCGACTCGAACTGCCGGGGCGTTATGAACCGGCCCGTGCCGTTAAAGAACTTCAGGGCATTCCATTGAGCCGGGTTGTGCGACGCCGTCACGCAGACACCGCCCGACGCCCCAAGCTCGCGGACCGCGATCCCGACGGTCGGTGTCGGGACCACACCGATATCGACCACGTTTACGCCGACGGAGACCAGCCCGGCCGTCACGGCCCGACGGACCATATCGCCGGACGGCCTGGTGTCGCAGCCTACCACCACGGTGCCGTTTTTCAGCAAGGTGCCGAACGCAGCTCCGTACGCGGCCACGAGTTCAGGGTCAAGCCCGCTGCCAACAATGCCGCGAATGCCCGACGTTGACGCTATGAGTTGCCGCTTCTTCATACCTACTTGTATCGTACTATCCCGTCCCGGTTTGAGAGCAAGAAACGAATTCGGACCGCTGTTGGCAAACTACTTTCGGATCAGTAATCAGGCATTCACCAGAGAAACCGCGCCGCGTGGCGGTCCGACCGGGCACAGGGCGGCAGCCTACCGGCCGTGCAGGATCGCCTTCATGGACCGGTGCAGGTGGCCGTTGGAAGCCAGAAGGTCCTCGTCAAAAACGGAGTAAGTTCGCCCGTCCAGGCGCGTCACCCTGCCGCCTGCCTCCGCCACAATGACCACGGCCGCGGCCGTATCCCAAGGGTGAAGATACAGCTCCCAGAAACCGTCGATTCTTCCCGCCGCCAGCCAGCAAAGATCGATGGCGGCCGACCCCGGTCGCCTGAGGCCCTGGGCTTTCTTGGACATGCGGGCGAACAGGCCGAGGTTGTTTCGTCGCGCGCTGCCGATGTTGTACGCAAAGCCGGTCGCAAGCAGGGCGCGCTCCAGATTCCGCTGTGTCGAGACCCGAATCCTGCGGCCGTTCAGATAAGCCCCGAGACCCCGGCCTGCCGAAAACAGCTCTCGCCGCTCAGGATCGTACACGCAGCCAAGCACCGGCCGGCCCTCGTATTGAAGCCCCAGCGAGACGCAGTAGACCGGGAAACCATGTGAGTAGTTGACGGTCCCGTCCAGCGGGTCCACGAGCCACCGATAGGCGGCCTCCCTTGATACCGCACAGCCTTCCTCGCTCAGGATGGCATGGCCGGGCCAGGTCTTTTCAATCCGGCCGATAATGTACCTCTCGGATTTCAGGTCGTACTCCGTCACGGGGTCTATCCGGCCCTTAAAGGAGACCCGGACAGACCGGGCAAAGCCCCGCCTCAGGATATCGCCGGCCTCGGTGGCCGTTTGCCCGGCAAACGCCAGCAGCCTTCTCAACTCGGCCTTCGACGGCTTTTCCTTCATCGTCCGGCTGCTCCCGTTTCCAGTGAAGTCGCGACGGTCTCATTCTTGTACTGCATGAGATACAGTTTATGGTAAATCCCCTTGCGGGCCAGCAGCTCGTGATGCCGGCCCGACTCACGCAACCGGCCGTGATGAAGGACTATAATCTTGTCAGCTTTCTCGATGGTGGAAAGGCGGTGCGCGATCACTATGGACGTTCTGCCTCTGAGAAGTTCGTCAAGGGCTTTTTGAATCAGTTGTTCCGTTTCGGTGTCGACGGAGCTTGTCGCCTCATCGAGTATCAGGACGTCGGGGTCAAAGGCCAGAGCACGCGCGAACGAAAGCAGCTGCTTCTGGCCCGTCGAAAGCGTCGCCCCCCGTTCCCGGACCTCGGTGTGAATGCCGTCGGGAAAACGATCCAGGAAACGGGTAAAGCCGACCCGGTCGAGCGCCCGGCGGACCTGCTCGTCGCTGATACCGGTGTCGCGGAGCCGCACGTTTCCCGCCAGGTCGCCGCTGAAAAGAAACACGTCCTGCAGCACCAGCCCGAGGTGGCCCCGCAACCGGGCCAGTGGAAGCTCCCTGATGTCCGTGCCGTCAAACTTTATGGAGCCTTTCTGGTAATCGTAAAAGCGGTACAGCAGGGAGATGAGCGAACTCTTGCCTGCCCCGGTGGCTCCCACGATGGCCACCTTCTGGCCCGGTTCGACCTCAAAGGATACATCCCTGAGCACCCAGTCCTCGTCATGATAGGCAAACCACAGCCCCTCCACCGATATCCTTCCCCTGAACGGACCGTCCTCCTTACGCTCCGCCGGCGGTTCAACGGCCGGCTGGGTGTCGAGAAGTCCGAAAATCCGCTCGGATGAGGCCATCGAAGCCTGCAGAACGTTGTACTTTTCCGAGAGGTCACGAATAGGGCGGTAGAACATCTCGGTGAGCGTGATGAAAGCGACCAGTTGCCCGAAGGTCAGCAGTCCGCCCTGAATGCGCATGCCGCCGAAATACAGAACCAGGGCAACAGCCAGCGTGCCGATGACCTCCACGACGGGGAAATAGACTGCATAGTAATAAATCGAGCGGAAATGAGCCGCCCTCAGGTCGGTGTTGATGGCGTCAAACTGCTCGAACGTTTGCTTTTCGCGCGTAAAGAGCTGCACCACCCGTATCCCCGTGATATGCTCCTGGAGAAAGGCGTTCAACCGGGCCACGCGCCCGCGCACCTCACGGTAGACGTTGCGCACCTTGAGACGAAATATGAACGACACCGCGGCCAGCAGCGGCACGACCGCAAACGTGATCAGGGCGAGTTGCCAGTTGAAATACAGCATGGCCCCGATAATAAGGGCCAGCGAGAAAACGTCACCAATGATCGTCACCACGCCCGATGAGAACAGCTCGTTGAGAACGTTCACGTCACTGGTGACTCTCGTCAGCAGGCGCCCGACGGGATTCCTGTCAAAGTAGGATACGTGCAGCCTCTGTATATGACGGATCACCTGCGTGCGAATGTCGTGCAGCACCTTCTGTCCGAGCCAGATAGTAATGAACGTCTGCGCATAGCGAGTGGCGAAGGCCAGCAGCACCGCACCCAGGAAGGCAAGAGCGTACAGACCGAGCCGGTCCACGCGGCCTTCGGCCGACAGTTGAACGTTCTTGATGGCGTCGTCAATCGCCAGCTGGGTCAGCTTGACGAACGAGATCTGCAGCACGGAACCAACCAGAAGAAGGAGAATGGCAAGCGTGACAATCGGTCGGTGCGGCCGCAGGTAGGCCAGCAGCCGTTTCATCAGCCGCGCGTCGTACGCTTTGCCCAGCGCTTCTTCTTCGTGGAATGATCCAGCCGCCATTAGAGCCGCTCCAGTTCCATGGCCAGAAGTTGCGAACGATACAGACGTGCATACCGGCCGTCGAGAGGCATCAACTGCTCGTGCGTCCCCTGCTCCGCTATCCGGCCGTCTTCGAGGAAAAGAATCACGTCCGCATCCTTGACCGACGAAACGCGGTGGGAGATTATCAGGGTTGTGAGGTTCCGCACGTGCTCATGAATCCGCTGATTGATCTCCTGTTCGGTCTCGGTGTCAACCGAGGAGGTGGCGTCATCGAGGATCAGGATGGCCGGTCGGACCAGCAGTGCCCGGGCGATGGCCGTACGCTGTTTCTGCCCGCCCGAAAGCGTGATCCCGCGTTCGCCCACGACCGTTCCGTACCCGCCGGGAAACTTGTCGATGTCGGCCGCCAGCGCCGCCACCCGGGCCATACGCGCAACCTCGTCGTCGCTCACCCCTTCGCGTCCGAACGCTATATTGGCCCGTATGGTATTGGAAAAGAGAAAGGGCTCCTGGGTGGCAAAACCGATCTGCCGCCGCAGCGCCTCCAGGCTCCAGTCGTTGATGTCAACGTCGTCAATAGCTATCCGTCCGCGTTCAACCGGGTAGAGCCTGACCAGCAGCGACACGAGCGTGGTTTTGCCGGAGCCGGTCAGTCCCAGCAGGCCCACCGTCTGGCCCGGCTCAATTGTAATGCTGACGTCTTTTAAGACGGGCTCGCCGTTGTAACTGAACCGGAGATGGTGCAACGCTATCTTGCCCCTGATCTGTCCCCTGTTGAGATTGCCGCCGACGTCCCTTATCCCGGGGCGGGTAAAAAGGATCTTGTTGATCCGATCCAGCGACGCCGTTCCTCTCTGGTAGAGCGATACGACCCACCCGACGGCCATGAGCGGCCAGAGCAGCATGCCCAGGTAACCCAGGAAAGCTACAATGGTCCCCAGCGGTATGCTTCCGTCTATCACCAGCCGGCCTCCGACGTACAGGACGGCCAGGGTCAGACTGAGGCCGATAGTCTGGATGAGCGGGAAAAACGTCGCCTGGAGCTTTCCCATGTCGACGTTCAGGTCCTGGTAGACACGGGACAGGCGGCCGAAGTTGGCAGCCTCGGCGTCCTCCTGGCGATAGGCCTTGACCACGCGAATACCGGCGAGGTTTTCCTGGGCGGTCGCGGTCAGCCGGGCGAAGTGCTCCTGAATCTGGACCGATTTCCTGTGCACGAGATTGCCCAGCCGGTTCACGGCGAACGGCAACAACACGGCCGGCGCCAGCGCGTACATCGTAAGCTTGGGCGAGAGGAAAAGCATCATGGGCACCGATATGAGCACCGTGATGAGCGTATTGGACATATGCATGATGCCGGGACCGGCCATCATGCGCACCGCTTCGATATCGCTGGTGACCCGCACCATAATGTCGCCGGTACGGTTCTGGTCATAGAACGACGGCGAGAGGGTCTGCAGGTGGGCTGCCAGCTCTCCCCTGAGGTCGTACTCCAGCCGCCGCGACATCCAGATGATCGTCCGGCGGGTAAGGAAACGGAACACCGCGGCGCCAAGGGAAAGCCCTACCATGATCAGCACCCACAGGCCGATCTGCTGCAGCGGGGCGCCGGCCTCGAGCAGGTCAACGACGATTTTGCTGATATACGGTGTCAGCAGCATCAGGCCGTTCGTCAGAACCAGCACAATGCCGCCCGCGACAAGATACCCCCTGTAGCGGCGAAGGTATTTGACAAGGGTACTGAAACGGCTGCGTTCCGGCCTGGTACTGTCCTCAGTCACTGCACAATCTCAATGGTAGCAGAGTCTTAAACAACTGTGACGGTCAATAGTTCAGCATGTTGGAAAACAGGTGGATGGCCTCGAGGTTCAGTTCCGAGATCATCTCGATCAGGGGCAGACCGCAGTAAATTATCTGGCCATCCCCCAGCCGGGAGACGGATAGCAGCGTAGCCCCGGTAGGGGTAACGTACACGCATTCGGCAGGCGCTACAATCGCAGCGGAAACGTGTCGCCGGCGGGCAAACGCAGCCAGCAGGTCACTTTCGTTGATGGCGTGTGGCTGGATGAGAATCCGTGCCTGGCTGATGCGGTTGAGCAATTCCGACCCGTCCACCGACTCCTGGGCGGGAACCAGTGATACCGGGAGAACACCCTCCGGCCAGTCACCCGGCTGTCCGAACACCACCAGTGACCCGCCGTACCGAAGGTAGTCCTCGACCCGACCTTTGATCCGGCGAAACGACGGGTAGTCACGGAGCGCACCCGAACCGATGATGATGACGTTGTAGGCGTCAAGGTCGGCGGTCAGCAGTGAACGGTCGGTCAGCGGCTGGAAGGCGGCATCGGTCATGCGCAGAATGTCTTCCAGAAGGCCAGTGGTGTCCGGCAGGAATCCGACCTTCACCTTATCATCGATGCGACAGGATGCGATGCGAATGCGGCCTGTATCGACGGCTACCTGCCGGCCGTCAACTGAAAGCGAAACGATCTGTTCGTGGATGCCCAGCTCAAACAGGTTCGAAACGGAAAAGGGTATGCGCACCGTCTGCTGCGTGTGCCCCTTATCGAGCTGCAACTCCTGGCGGTAGGCTCCGGCGAACACCCCCCGCGGCGTAACCAGGTCAAGCTTCACTATCCCGTAGTAGTGCCTGGGCTTGGTGATTACCACTTTCCAGTTCATGGAGGCCACTACCTTGTCCACGTTCAGGCGGGCAAACGGCTGAATGAGGTGAAAGTCCGGTTGGAAACGAACGTCCAGGTCGGGTGCCTCCCATATGGGTACGGTCGACGACACGGCCAGCGGAAGTCGCCCGTACGCGAGTTCCGCCGTAAACAGCAGCGATTCGGGCATCTGCGCCTCGAGGCGAGCCCGGTCAACGTCTATCAGGTATTCGCGCACGAACGATTGATGCGGCTCAACCGTATGCTGGGCGGAATCAAGCACTTCCGGCACCGTGTCCCAATACGGGTGAAAGCGGACCTGCGAAAGCACAATCTCCTGCGGACCGTCCACCGAGAGAGAGGCTCGAAACTTCAACTTCGGTCCGTGCGGAGAATCGCGGAGGACAATCTCCCCCTGCCAGTTCATGCCGACTTCGTGCAGTACCGCGCGCTGCGCTCTGTCGCGCAACCGGCGCAGGTACGCGGGGAAACCCGGAACGTCGGAAAGATCTCGCTCTGATTCGACCTGCTCGAGCAGGGTCACGAGATCTCTGAAACCGGCCATGATGTTCTCCACCCGCTTCCGGCCGACGCTGTTCTGCGTCAGGCCGAAAAACGACAGGAAATTACGAACCCGCTTCTGGAAGGCCTGCCTCGCAGCTCCTTCGGCGAGAACGGAATCGATGACCGCCGGGAGCCGGATCGTACGCAGCCCGGAGAGGAAGTCGGGGTCCTGCCGCACCGACGGCAGGGCATGCTTGATCAATTCGTACCGGACCAGGCGCTCCGAGGGCAAATCGGCAGGCCGAAGCCATGAGTATAACGACGTCACCTCGGTTAACATGCGCTGCCGGTACCGCGCGTACAGTTCGTGAGCGTTGAGCGTGACCGTTGTCAACGGCTCGTACGGGTACGTATCGTCACCGGACCGCCGGTAGATCTTCATGATGTTAAAAATGGCGGCGGTGTCCTGCGGCAACTCCGCCAGCCGCAGCGCAAGCTGCCGGCACTGGGCGCGGCCGCCGCTCTCTCCGAGGATGACGATATCAGGCCGTCGCTCAGCCAGAAGGCTCGCCAGCACGGAATCGACGGCCGTAGAATCGTTCGCATCGGCGAAGAACGTGTGCAGGTACAGTCCCCGGCCCTCGACCTCCCGGGTGGCCACCCCGAAACCGGAGCCCACGCCGAACGTCACCAGGTCCAACCGGCAACCGTAACTGTCGTTAAGATAGTAGAGGGTGCCCCAGTCTACGCTCTCCGGCTCGTCGAACAGGTACATGACGCGGATGTCGCACAGGGCGTAAGCGGCCGGATCGGCGGCACGGGCACTGCCGCCGCTGAAGCTGGAGAGATTGAACGCGATCAGCAGGCAAAACGAGAATGCCGCTGCGCGCACCATGCCTTTGCTTACCAACTTGCTCATGCCGAAATATATCCGACCGCGAGAACCGTTGTCAAAGTTGAAATTCCGACCGGGCTGCACGGACCGCATCATCCGAGGACCTCTTCGTCATCGGCGCGCCAGGCCGGGTCGACAATGCACAGAAACATCAGATCCGACTCTCCCGTGTTCTCAATCCACTGCACGCAGCCGGGCGGAATGTCGACGGCATCCCCCGCCGCGACGTCGACCTGCTCATCGTCGACGCGCATTCGGCCCTTACCGGCCACGATGTAGTACACCTCGCTGGCGGCCAGGCGGTGCTTTATCGACGCCTGCCCGGGCGCCACGACGGCCCGGGCCAGAGAGTAACGCCCCGAGAACCGGTAGTCGCGGCCCGGATGGAAAAGCTCCCGCAGGCGGGTACCGTCACCGGCAATGATCTCCTCGCAGTCGTGCAGTTTTCGGATCAGCACAGCGCGCCTTTCCTCAGACCGTATATCGGCAGTACGTACTACCCCAAAGAAAAAAGCCGCCGGGTGGCGGCCTTCTTTCTCATATAACCTGGTTGTCCCGCAGCTTGCTGAACAGCTTGTCGGCGATCTCCTCCGGCGTTTCACCTTCGATGATCTCCCCCTTGGGTCGCGGGGCAGGCGCCGAAATCTTGACCGTCTCGGTTCTGGAGTCGGCACCGATGCCGGAACCGTCCAGATCGAGATCAGCCGCCGACCATTTTGTAATGACCTTCTTCTTCGCCGCCATCTTACCTTTTAGCGACGGCAGCCGAGGCTCGTTGATTTCTTTGACAACGGACACGACGGCCGGCAGCCTGACCTCGACGACGTCATAGCCCTCTTCGGTCATGCGAAAGACCGTCGCTTTGCCATCGCCGATACTCTCGAACTTCTTGACGAACATCACCTGAGCGAGATCGAGACAGCCGGCCACCGCCCCGGGTACCTGCGCGGAATCGGAGTCGACCGCCTGCTTGCCTGCCAGCACGAGGTCGAAATCCCCTAGTTTCTTAAGGCCCGCGGCCAGGATTTTGCCGATCGCCTGAGGGTCTGAGTCGGCAAACCGCTCGTCGGTCAGCAGGTAAGCGTCGTCGACTCCGAGGGCCATGCAGGCACGCAAAGCCGACTCGGTCCGATCACTGCCGACGGACATGACGACGCACTGACCGCCGGTCTTTTCCTTGAGCCGCAACCCCTCCTCAACGGCAAACTCATCGTGCGGGTTTACCACACCCGGCCCCTGCGGCAGAACCACCGTGTTAGCCGCTTCGTCAACTTTTATCAACGCTATCTCGGGGACCTGCTTAACAAGCACAACGATATTCATGCAAACCTCATCTCGCGTCGCGAAGTCACTTGGTTTTGACTCCAAATATGGCTAATCCCGACCGCATTGTCAAGAATGGGTCGCGGCGGTCGAACCGGCGTGCAACAGGCACGCGCCCGGAGACCCGTGTGTGGTCAGGCGTCATGGTTTTCGTAATACTTCAGAGCCTGGCGAGCGGCTTTCTGTTCGGCCTCCTTCTTGGACAGCCCTCGACCCTCACCGACTTTACGCTGGCCGACCGTCACCACGACATGAAAAACCTTTTCGTGGTCGGGGCCGCGCTCGGCGATCACGTCGTAGCGCGGCATGCCCTCTCCCCGGGATTGGATGAGCTCGAGCAGGTCTCCCTTGAAGTTCCACTGCGACGTATCGGAGAGAATAGACTCGCGGCGAGAGTAGATCAGCCTCAGCACCAGTTCCCGCGCCACCTCGAGGCCGCCGTCCAGAAACACGGCGCCGATAACCGACTCAAAAGCGTCGGAAATAATCGAAGCGCGCTCGCGGCCGCCGGTCTTTTCTTCTTCCTGCGACAGCCGGATGTACCGGTTCAGCCCGATCTCCGAACCCACCTGGGACAACGTCGTCTCGTTGACGAGCATGGCCTTTGTCTTGGTCAGGTCTCCCTCGCGCTTCCTGGGCTGGTCGCAGTACAGTTGATGCGCGATGATAAGTCCGAGCACGGAATCACCGAGAAACTCCAGACGTTCGTTCGAAGGCAAATAGTAAGTGCTTGCCCCCACGTATGAGCGGTGAGTAAGACTGAGTTCGAGTAGCCGTCGATCCCGAAACCGGTAGTCGATCAACTCCTCAACCTCACCCGGGTTCATCTCCGGGCGGGTAGTTGGTGAAGAGAACAGGCCTGTGAATTTGCTCCAGAAGCTCATCTACCTGCTGCCATCGAGCCTCCCGACCGCCAGGGTGACATTGTGCCCCCCGAATCCGAAGGAATTGGACAGCGCATAGTTGACCGTCCACTGACGCTTGATGTTGGGAACGATATCCAGATCGCACTCCGGGTCCGGGTCGTCGAGGTTTATGGTCGGATGAAGCATATTGTGCTCGATCGACTTAAACGTCGTCACGAGTTCAACAGCGCCCGCTGCACCGAGCAGATGGCCGGTCATTGACTTGGTGGAATTGCACGGTACCCGTGCGGCATGCTCGCCAAGAACCGCTTTTATGGCCTTGATCTCAACGATATCGCCCAGAATAGTGCTGGTGCCGTGAGTGTTCACGTAGTCGATCTGTTCCGGTTTGAGGCCCGCGTCGGCCAGAGCAATCTGCATGGAGAGCCGGGAACCATGCCCTTCCGGATGCGGCGCCGTCAGGTGGTAGGCATCAGCCGTCATGCCGGCGCCGAGAATCTCGCCGTAAATCCTGCCGGCCCCCCGCCTGGTCGCGTGCGCAAGCGATTCCACGACCACGATAGCCGAACCCTCGCCCATAACGAACCCGTCGCGCCCCCGGTCAAACGGCCGCGATGCCTTCTCCGGTTCATCGTTGCGCGTCGACATCGCCTTCGCCTGGCAGAACCCGGCCATCGAGGTCGGTGTGATCGTCGCCTCCGAACCGCCGGCGATCATGACGTCGGCCTCGCCCCGCTGAATGATGCGGTAGGCGTCCATAATGGCGTGGGCCGACGAGGCGCAGGCAGATACGGTGGCGTAATTGGGACCGCGAAAACCGTAACGCATCGACACCATGCCTGCGCACATGTCGATTATCATCATGGGGATGAAAAACGGTGAGACGCGACTCGGACCGGACTTGACCAGCCGGGTATGCTGGGCTTCGAAGGTCGAAATCCCGCCGATCCCGGAGCCGATCACCACGCCGCAACGATCGAGGTCAAGCGTGCTGAGGTCCAGCCCGGCATCTTCGACCGCCTGCACACTCGCGGCGATGGCATACTGCTCCGCCGGGTCCATGTGCCGAAGCTCTTTTCGGTCGATGTAACGAGTGGCTTCAAACCCCCTTACCTCGCCTGCGATCCGGGTCGAGTACTCCGAAACATCAAACCTGGTCACAGCCCCGACTCCGGACCTGCCCTCCAACAGCGCGTTCCAGCACTCGTCGACGGTGCAACCGAGAGGCGTAACAACGCCCATACCGGTGACAACGGCTCTCTGGTTCATAACGTTGGTCAGCTTCTCCTGCTGCGCTTCGGGCGAGCGCCCTTAGGTAGTCTTGGATGTAGCTTGATTGATGTACTTGATAGCGTCACCGACGGATGTGATTTTCTCTGCGTCTTCGTCCGGAATCTCCAGGGAGAATTCCTCCTCCAGGGCCATTACCAATTCTACCGTGTCAAGCGAATCAGCGCCAAGGTCCTCAACGAATTTGGCGTCTTCCTTGACCTGGCCGGCGTCCACACCAAGTTGCTCTACAATGATCTCTTTGACACGCTCTTCAACTGACATTGCTGACTCCTTATAAATGATTCTCTTGTTTACTTCTTACACCGTAAGGCCGCCGTCCACCGTCAGAACCTGGCCGGTGACGTACGAAGCGTCATCGGACGCGAGAAACAGCACCGCGGACGCAACGTCGTCCGGCACCCCGGCACGACTGACCAGCGCCCTGCTGAGAAACGCCTGCCGGGCTGACTCCGGAAGACTCTTGGTCATCTCGGTCTCAATAAAACCCGGAGCCACGGCGTTGACGGTGATTCCGCGAGGGGCCAGTTCCTTGGCAGCCGATCTGGTCAGGCCGATCAACCCGGCTTTGGACGCCGAATAATTGGCCTGCCCCACATTGCCGCTGAAACCTATTACGGAACTTATATTAACAATACGCCCGGAGCGTTGTTTCATCATTATCTTCCCGGCTGCCTTGGTGACAAGAAAGGCTCCCTTCAGATTGATGTCAAGCACCGCGTCCCAGTCTTTTTCGTCCATACGGACTATCAGGTTGTCGCGCGTGATCCCGGCGTTATTGACGACTATGTCCACCCGCCCGAACTCGCGCAGGGTCCGCTCGAACAGGTCGGCCACGGTCCCGGCGCTGGCCACGTCCACCGTGACGCCCACCGCGCGGCCGCCCAGCCCGGCCGCTACGCTGTCAACCTGGTCCTGGTCAAGGTCGCTGATTACGACCCTGGCCCCCGCTTCGGCAAACCGCTCGGCGATCCGCCGGCCTATCCCACGCGCGGATCCCGTGACGACAACGACCTTATCCTGAAAAGTCCCCATCCTGCTCCCCTCACACCGCAACGGACGCGAACGCCTTAATGTCCTGCAGGGTATCGAGATTAAGCACTTGTTCGGGACGCATTTCTCTCCTGGCCAGCCCGCTGAGCACCTTGCCGGGACCGATCTCGATGACGTGTGTGACGCCCTGCGCCTTCAGAAACGCCATCGTCTGGGCCCACTTCACGGGGGCCGTCACCTGCTCGACCAGCAATTCTCGAACGGTCCGGCCGTTGACAACAGCGCGGGCGGTCACGTTGGCCACCACCGGAGTTTCGGGAGCCTCGATCGACACCGAAGCCAGATACTCACGCAAACCGGACCTTGCCGGTTCCATTAGTGGTGAATGAAAGGCCCCGCCGACCTCGAGCATGATGGCACGCTTGGCCCCGGCCTGCCGCGCCAGTTCCACGGCGTGTTCGACCGCCGCTACCGACCCCGACACGACCACCTGCGTGGTCGAGTTGAAGTTGGCGGGAACCACCACCCCCGTAACCGACGCCTGCCGGCAGATGTCTTCCACCGCCTCAGTGCTCAGCCCCATGGTCGCAGCCATGGTACCGGGGTTGAGGACACATGCCTCCTCCATCAGCGCCGCCCGCCGGACAACGGCCTTGATCGCGTCCGGAAACGTCAGCGACCCGCTGACGGCCAGGGCCGCATACTCCCCGAGGGAGTGCCCGGCCGCGTAATCAAAGTCCGCCAGGTCGTCCCTTATCAGGGTTAATACCGCCAGCGAATGCAGAAGGATGGCCGGTTGCGTGAAACGCGTGCGCCTGAGGCGGTCGGACGGTCCCTCAAACGACAGCCTGGCTATATCCTCGCCGAGTTCATCGCTTGCCAGGTCGTACAGCGTTCGCACCTCGGCGGAGGCATCGTAAAGTTCCTTGCCCATCCCTACATATTGGGAGGCCTGGCCGGGAAACAAGAGTGTTGTCTTACTCACGCCGCTACCGCCTTTTCCCCTGCATGGCGCAGGTGTTGGAGGGCAACCGGTAGCCGGGAGTAACGGTCCCGCAGATGAGCATCTGCACTTCCTCGCCGTTACATCTGGCCATCGCCAGGGCCCCCTTGCACGCCTGCACGGCCATGTCGGAGTTCATGATTTTTGCGCTTGCCACTCTATGCCCTCTGGTACCCGTGCGACTGATTATCCACTTGTCGGAGGTATTCACTATTTTCTCGAGGTCGATGTTAGTGATCCGATCCGGCGGAACATATGATCCGGTTTCCGAGATTCTGGCCCTTACTTTTCGCCCCATCATTCTTCCCAAAGTGGTTGGTTATCAACTCATCATGGATGCGCTCAGTGATCTTCTTGGTCGCCATCTCGTGCGCCACCACGATCGCCCGTGTTATCGCTTTAACGTTGGAAGACCCGTGGCAAATGATGACGATTCCGTTGACCCCGAGGAGGGGAGCCCCGCCGTATTCAGCGTAGTCAAAGGTGCTGCGCATGCGGCGCATGAACGGCAGCATCAGCATCACGGCAACGCGGGAAAAGACGTTGGTCTGAATCTGCCGGTTCAACGCCTTGACAAGCAGCGGCTGCACCGACTCGGCGAACTTCAGGAGAATGTTGCCGGTGAACCCATCCGTGACCGCAACGTCAACCGTGCCGGAGAGTATGTCACGTCCCTCTATATTGCCGACGAAATTGATCTTGGAACTCTTGAGTAACTTCTGCGCGCTGAATATGAGCTCGTTGCCCTTGCTCCGTTCCTCGCCGATCGATATCAGGCCCACCCGGGGGGCCTCGTGATCAAAGACCACCGAAGAGTAAACCGATCCCATCACCGCGAACTGTGAAAGGTGATTCGGCCTGCAGTCGGCGTTGGCGCCGACGTCGAGAACGACGGTGGGACGGCCGGTGCTGGTCGGGAATACGGTCGTGATCGCCGGCCGGCTGACGCCTTCGATGCGACCCAGGGTCACCAGAGCCGTGGCCATGACCGCACCCGTGTTCCCCGGCGACACAAACGCCACCGCCTTCCCGTCCTTGACGAGACGAAGTCCGATGGCCACGGAACTGCCCCGCTCCCGCACCCCGTCGGTGGCCGACATGTGCATTGGAATGATCTTCTCGGCATGGCGCACGGAAACATTTCCGGGCACGCCGGGAATCCGGCCCAGCACGCCGCGAATACCGTCCTCCTGCCCGACCAGTATGACGTGGAGAGGCTCGCCGATCTTGCGGGCGGCTTCCACGCCGCCGCGCACGACCATATCCGGGCCGCAATCCGATCCCATGACGTCAAGCGCGATCGTTTGTTTCAGGTCCGGTGCCATGTGGTTACTTTCGCCGTAACGCCGATCGGGGATCAGACTTCCTTGATCGAGATCACCTGCCGGCCGCGGTAAAAGCCGCAATGCGGGCATATGTGATGCGGCAGGCGGGATTGATGACAGTTGGGACACTCGCCCACGTTGGGAGCCGACACCTTCCAATTGGTGCGGCGCTTACGTCCGCGCGTTCTCGAATGTCTGCGTTTGGGTAAAGGCATCTGCGGCTCCTATTCTGAAGTTAGCGTCGCTGGTCGGAGAGTTTCTTAAGGCCGTCCCAGCGAGGGTCAGCAGTCTCGGCTTTGCAGTCGCACGTTTGTTCGTTCAGGTTGACGCCGCACGTAGGGCAGATGCCGCGGCAGTCTTCCCTGCAAAGAGGCTTCATCGACAACGAGAGCAGCAGCGCCTGCCTCACCGGTTCCGAGACATCCGCCAGCAGTTCGCTTCCCTGAAGATACACGTACATCTCGTAATCAGATCCGTCCCTGCCGCGGGATGTTACCTGATCGACGCCACACACGACGAAATCGGTCGACTGGGCGACCGATTGCTCAAATTCGACCAGGCAGCGCGAACACGTAACCATGTAAGTGGCCGTAGTCTCGCCCTGGCAGAAAAACTCGTCACCCGACTGCTGTATAGCCAACTCGAGCCTGACCTCGCCGACCGCTGTCACGCCGTCGGCAAACGGTTTGAACCGGCCGGGCCCGACTGTCAACGTAGTGCATACGGGGAATTCTTTAAACTCCCGCAAGTCCAATATCATAGCGTCCGAACCTACCTAAAATGCACCCGAAAGTCAAGGCCTAAACTGAACGTCAAACCCCAACGCTGTCTTGGCGTTACGCGAATCCAGGCCGCCCCGACAAGCAGCCACGGGAAACCGGACTGCACGCGACCTTCCCGGCCATAGGTTTAACACCGCCGTGTTAGGTTGATACCACTAAAATCGTGCAGATGTTCCCGGGCGGGTGCAGAGATTAAGTCGAGCCCTTCCGGCTTGCTTCCTCGAATATCCTGATGCGATTGGTCGCACGTGCCAGAGCAGCCAGAGTCACGGCGATGTCCACGTCGGACTCCCCCCGGCGAGCAGCTGACAGGCTTTGTCTGGCTCGCTCACGAGCCGTACGGGCGCGTTCAATGTCGATATCCTGCGCCCGCTCGACGGCGTCAGCCAGAAGTGTCGCCACGTTGTTCGAAACTTCGAGAAACCCGTTCGTCACCGCCATGATGTGCAGCCGTTCGTCGGTATCGCGAAAGCGGATCCTCCCCGGTTTGAGGGACGTTATCAGGGGGGCGTGCTGCGAAAGGACGCCCAGATACCCCTCGGCTCCGGGCACCGTGAGCGACCGGATGTCAAGCTCACAAATCACCTTTTCCGGTGTGACGATCGTCAGGTGAAACATCGCGCTCAACTCTTGGTCTTGTCGTAGTTGGCCAGGACCTCTTCGACCCCGCCGACCATGTAGAAGCACTGCTCGGGGATATCGTCGAGTTTGCCGGAGATCAGTTCATCGAAGCCCTTCACGGTCTCCTCAACCCTGACGTACGTGCCCGGTTTGCCGGTGAACTGCTCGGCCACGAACATCGGCTGGGAGAGGAACCGCTGGACCTTTCGCGCCCGCTGGACTGTCAGCCTGTCCTCCTCGGACAGCTCGTCTATACCCAGGATCGCGATAATATCCTGCAGGTCTTTATACCGCTGGAGGATCACCTGCACTTCGCGAGCCACCCGGTAGTGATTCTCGCCCACGATGTTCGGGTCAAGAATACGCGAAGTGGAATCCAGTGGGTCGACGGCCGGGTACAGGCCGAGCTCGAAAATCGGGCGCGACAGTACCGTCGTGGCGTCAAGATGGGAGAAGGTCGTAGCCGGGGCCGGGTCGGTCAGGTCGTCGGCGGGCACGTAGATCGCCTGGACGGAGGTTATGGAACCCGCGCGGGTCGACGTAATCCGCTCCTGCAACGCCCCCATCTCCGTACCCAGCGTGGGCTGGTAGCCGACCGCCGACGGCATGCGGCCAAGCAACGCCGATACCTCCGAGCCGGCCTGGACAAACCGGAAGATGTTATCGATAAACACCAGCATGTCCTGATTCTCTTCATCGCGAAAGTACTCGGCCATCGTCAGGCCGGCCAGGCCGACCCGAAGGCGTGCACCCGGAGGCTCGTTCATCTGTCCGAACACCATGGCCGTCTTCTTGATCACGCCCGATTCCGTCATCTCCAGCCACAGGTCGTTACCCTCACGGGTGCGCTCGCCCACGCCGCAAAAGATCGAGTAGCCGCCGTGCTCGGTGGCAATGTTGTGAATCAGTTCCTGGATAATGACCGTCTTGCCGACGCCGGCGCCGCCGAACAGGCCGACCTTTCCACCCTTGGAGTAAGGCTCCAGCAGGTCGATCACCTTGATCCCGGTTTCGAACATCTCCACGGTCGTCACCTGGTCCTCGAACGACGGCGCCGCCCGGTGGATCGGCAGGCGCATGGTATCGGGCGGGATCGGCCCTTTTTCGTCGATGGTCTCTCCCAACAGGTTGAAAACACGCCCGAGTGTTACTTTGCCCACGGGCACGCTTATGGGACCGCCCGTATCGACCGCCTCCATGCCGCGCACCAGCCCGTCGGTTGAAGCAAGGGCCACGCAGCGAACGGTGTTGTCGCCGATGTGCAAGGCGACCTCCACCGTCAGGTCAATGTCCCCGTCCTTATCCGTGATCTTTACGGCGTTCAGGAGGTCCGGCAGCGACTCCGACGGAAACTCGCAGTCCACCGTAGCCCCGATCACCTGAACAACCTTGCCGACGTTCTCTGCCATTAGCTACTCCCGTATCGCAAAAACGTGATTATCATATGCATCAGCCCTTCAGCGCCTCGGCTCCACTGACAATCTCCAGCAGCTCCTTGGTGATCTGTGTCTGGCGCGCCTTGTTGTAGTCCAGAGTCAACGAATCGACCAGTTCGCCAGCGTTTCTCGTCGCGTTACCCATAGCCATCATGCGGCTGCTGTGCTCGCTGGCAAACGACTCCGCAAGCACCGTCATCAGCTTCGTCTGCGCATAGCCGGGCATCAGGGCTGCGTAGATCTCTTCGGCCGACGGCTCGAAGATATAGTCGAGAGTGCCTCCGCCCTCACCCACGCGGGGCCGGGGAACCGGCAGATACCGCTCGACCTCGACACGGTACCGCACGGTTGACAGAAACCGCGTGAAGACAATGCTGATTTCATCCGTCTGGCCCGACATAAATCGGTCCGTCAGAAGGGATACCGCCTGCCTGGCCAGTTCGTAATCGGGCTGGCCGCCCCAGTCGCCGTAGTACTTCACGACCGGCTGCCAGCGCCGCCGGTAGTAGTCACGAGCGCGCTTTCCTATTACCACAAGCTCCACCTCGACGCCGGTGGTCTCTCGCAGCCACCGGTCAGCTTTCCGGTGGACGTTGGCGTTGAACGAACCGCACAAACCGCGATCGGAGGAGACAACCACAAGGGTCTTCTTCTTCGGCTCCCGCACCTCGAAGAACGGATGGACAATCTCGGTGGTCGCGGCCGCCGCCAGATGAGAAAGCATCTCGTCCATTTTCCTGGCGTACGGCTTGGCCTGCTCCACGCGCTGCATGGCCCGGCGAAGTTTGGCCGCAGCCACCATCTCCATCGCCTTGGTGATGCGCTCGGTGGACCGCACCGTCCGAATCCGTTTTCTTACTACACGTAGCGTTGCCATGTACGTTCAGCAAACTCCTGCCCGTCGAGGTTCATCTTCCGACCGTCAACTGCGCCGCACACCGTCCGTGCCCGAAGGCTTCCGCCTGCAGCGCCGGCTTTCTGACGCCGCCCCGGCCGGAAATACCGTCACTCTGCCTTGAACCCGGCTTTGAACTCCTCGACGGCCTCTCTGAGTTTCTCCTCCGTGGCTTCACTGATTATCAACTCTCTCTCCAGCGTGTGCTCGATGTCCGGGTAGTGTTTCTCACAAAACACATGGAATGCCGACTCAAACTTCCCCACGGCTTCCGTTGGTAAATCGTCGAGATAGCCCTTGGTGCCGACCCAGATTTCCATGACCTGGCGCGCCACCGGCATGGGCTGGTACTGTCCCTGCTTGAGCAGCTCGACCATCTTCTCGCCGCGATTGAGCTGGTTTCGCGTGGCCTCATCGAGGTCCGAGCCGAACTGCGTAAAGGCCGCCAGTTCCCGGTACTGGGCCAGGTCCAGCTTGAGCGACCCGGCCACCTGCCTCATCGCCTTCACCTGAGCGTTGCCCCCGACCCGCGAGACCGAGATGCCGACGTTAATGGCCGGCCGCACCCCGGCGAAAAACAGATCCGATTCCAGAAAGATCTGACCGTCGGTAATGGAGATGACGTTCGTCGGGATGTAGGTGGAGATGTCCCCTGCCTGCGTCTCGATAATCGGCAGGGCCGTGAGCGAACCACCGCCTTTCTCGTCCGACAGCTTGGCCGCCCGCTCCAGCAGTCTCGAATGGCAGTAGAAAATGTCGCCCGGATAGGCTTCACGTCCCGGGGGACGACGCAACAGGAGCGAGAGCTGACGGTACGCCTGGGCCTGTTTGGACAAATCGTCATAGATGCAGACAACGTGGCGGCCGGTGTACATGAACTCTTCGCCCATGGCCGCGCCGGCGTAGGGGGCGATATACTGCACGGGCGCCGGGTCGGTTGCGGTTGCCGAAACGACCGTGGTATACTCCATCGCGCCGTACTGTTGAAGGATTTCAACGACCCGAGCCACTGTTGACTGCTTCTGACCGATGGCCACGTAGATACAGAACACGTCCGTGTTCTTCTGATTTATGATAGTATCAATGGCCAGCGCCGTCTTGCCGGTCTGCCGGTCGCCGATGATCAGTTCGCGCTGACCGCGGCCGATGGGAATCATCGAATCAATAGCTTTGAGCCCCGTCTGCAACGGCTCCCTGACCGGCTGGCGTTCCACCACGCCGGGCGCCCGGCCTTCAAGCACCCGATACGTCTCTGTCACCACCGGCCCCTTGCCATCCAACGGCTGCCCCAGCGGGTTGACGACGCGACCGACCAGCGCCTCGCCCACCGGAACCTGGGCCACCCGGCCCGTCCGGCGAACCGTGTCACCCTCGCTGATGTGCGTGTCGGAACCGAGAATTACGACTCCCACGTTGTCTTCTTCGAGGTTCAGCACCATGCCGGTGATGTCCCCGGGGAAATCAACCAGTTCGGACATCTGCACGTCGTCAAGACCCCAGACGCGGGCGATGCCGTCACCCACCTGCAGGACCGTGCCGACCGATTCCGTCTCCAGCTTGGTATCGTATTTCTCGAGTTCTTTTTTCAGGACCGATGATACTTCTTCGGGGTTTAGTGCCATTCTCGCACTCCTGCATCAGTAAACGTCATAAAAATCTTGTACGCCGGACACGCGGCCGCGTGACCGGCCGGACACACACTGCCTCAATGAACTCTCAGTCTGGTCAGTTGCTCCTTCAGGTCATTAAGACTGCGCCGCACCGAGCCGTCGATCACTTCGTGGTCGAGCATGACGATCATGCCGCCCAGGATGGACGGATCCACCTTGCTCTCCACCAGAATCGTGTTACCCGTCCTGGCCTCCAGTTTCCTGACCAGCGCTTCGGCGTCAGCCGGCGCAACCGGCGAGGCGGCGATGACAACCGCCCGGGAAATCCCTTTCTCCCATTCGACCAGCCGGGTCAGTTCATCGATAATCCCCGGCAGGTAATTGATTCGCCGCTTCCGTATCAGGACGACCAGAAACTCCACCAGAAGCTCCGGGAGCCGCTTCGTGAAGACGCTTCGCACCAGCGTCGTCTTTTCGTCAACGGAGATCCGCGGCCCGCTCAGCAGGCTGAGCAGACTCCGGTCGCGCTCGACCACTTCTTTCAGCGCTTCGAGCTGCCGGTGCGCCTCCTCAATCAGTCGCCGCTCTTTAAGCGAGAGGAACAGCGCCCTGGCGTATCTGCGCGATACCTCCGGTGACAGCATGGAGCCTACGCCTTCTCCAGATCGTCAATGAAACGACCGACCAACTCGCGCTGCTTGGCCTGGTCCAGTTCCTCGTGAAGCATCTTCTCGGTGGCCGTTATGGTCATGCCGACGATTTCGTCACGAAGCTGAACCCTGGCCTTGGCGATTTCGCGCTCGAGGTCGGCCTTGGCCTTCGCGTTGATCTGCCTGACCTCCTCCTGCGCCGCGGACTTTATCTCGGCGGCAAGCTTCTTGCCCTCAGTCACCGCTTCGACCAGCTTCTGGCGACGTTCGCGGTCGATGTCGCGAAGCTTGCCTTCGTACTCGGCGGTGAGTTTCGCGGCTCCGGCCTTCTCATCCTCAATCTTCCGGAACTCACCGGCGATCTTTTCTCGACGTTCCTCGATAAGGTCCATCAGGGGCCGCCAGGCGAACCGCTTGAGGATCCAGACGGTGATTAGAAACCCGACGGCGTGGGTCAGGACCTGTTGCCATTCTATACTCATAGCTCTACCAGGTTAATGACGCGTTTGACAGCGGCTGCCGTGAGCTTACGCCCTGTCTATCAGACACCGATCTTGCCGCTGGCCAGAATGTAGACGATGAACACATAAATGGTCAGCGCCTCGATAAAGGCGGCGCCGATAATCATGGTCGTCTGTATCTTGCCCGCCGCCTCCGGCTGGCGACCAATCGCCTCCATCGCGGAACCGACGGCCCGACCGATGCCGAGACCGGAGCCTATGGCCGCAAGACCCACCGCCAGCGGAGCGGCCAGGCCCAACATAGCTTGATAGTCCATTACGTTCTCCTCAGTATGTCTGTTAATCCGTCTTCACGTACCATGTCTCCGCCGTTCCGCGCTCAATGCGCCGGCTCCTCGTGCGGCAGCATCAGCAGTATGTATATGGTGGAAAGCAGAGTAAACACCAGCGCCTGAATGGTGGACAGCAGCAGGCCCAGGAAATAAAACGGTACCTGCAAAGGAATCCCGATCGGCGATTGCGGAAGGCTGAACACCGACATGGCTGCCACACCCAGCATCACAAAGACCGCAATAAGCGTATCCTCGCCCGTGATGTTCCCGAAAAGACGAAGAGCCAGGCTGAACGGTTTGGCCAACTCGCCAATGACGTGTATGGGGAACAGCAGCGGAACCATCACCCAGCTTATGGCGTCGCGCGGGCTGCCGGCCATGTGGTGCAGGTACCCCGGGACACCCAGACGCCGCAGCCCCGTATATTGCACGTACAGAAAAACCAGGATGGCCAGCGAACCGGTAATGGTCAGGCTGGTCGACGGCGAGTGGCCCAGCGGCACCAGCCCGATCCAGTTCATGGCCAGTATGTAGAAAAAGAGCGACCCCAGGAAAGGAATGTACTTCCGCGTTTCGTCACCAAGAATCGAGTAGACGAAATTGTACATGCCTTCCACCAGTATCTCGAGAAAGTTCTGCAGACGGCCCGGGATCAACCGGCGCCTCGCGTACACCCACATGCAGACGGATGATAACGCGAGGGCTACGACAACGGCAAAAATGACGTTTATCCAGTGCTCAGCCCACCCGAGATCCCAGCCGGTTATCTCCTCTAGCAACCACACGGCGCTCGGAAGGTGCGGCGGGGCGCCGGCGGCGGCGCCATGGTCCGCCTGCTGCTCCGCAGAACCGGCATCACCGGTGACCACGGCCAAAACCTGACCGAACCAGACCGGAAAGCCCAGCGCAAGCTTATTGACAATCAGCGTAATCACACGACCCCTTGAGCGTCATTTTCTTTCCCGGGGTGATCGGGCACTCTGACAACCAGCCGCGCCAGGGTCTTGAGGATCATGACGGCCATCAGAATCGAAAATCCTGCCAGCAGCAACAACGGCTCGAATCGCGGGATCTTCAACAGCAGGTAACCCGATCCGTACAGAAGCGGAAACTTGATGAACGCCAGACCGTATGCCCGGCGCTTGTCTATCCTGCCCGGCCGAACCGTCGCCCTCACCAGCGCCGACGTAAAGATCAGGTTCAGCACCCCCCAGGCGCCCCCGGAAAGCACGGCGATCGCCGGGAACACGCCGAAATAATACAGGCCGAACGGGAAGAATATCAAAAGAACGACAACGGACGTCTTAACGGTGCGATCGAGGAATTCCAGGCCCATGTCAGTCATTGTCCTTGTCGTTGTCGAGAGCTTGAGCTTTCTTCACCAGGTTATAAATTTCTCTGGCGGCAGCGCTGAAACCCAACGCGATGCCAACAACCGTCAGGTAGGGTTCGGTTCCAAAATGTTTGTCCGCCCACCGTCCCGCGAAAAAGCCGATAAGCGGCGCGGCGGCCAGGATCGCGGGAACCGCAGCAAGAAGGCTGGCCTGGGCTAAGCTCCTGTCCTTCTTTCCTTTACGCGGCCCCAGCAGAGGGCTCACAACGGCCCCTTTCCACAGCGATTCAAGACCGCAAGTATGGCCTCGAAGGCAGGCATGTCAACCGTTTTTTACCTTCGGCGTCGCGCCGCCAACACCATGCCTCAGAATAAATTATCCTCGCCCGCCGGTCGCAACCGCTACACCTGATCACGCCCGACCGTCCCTGCCCCCCGGTGACGCCGCAGCCTCCTTTTTCCGCTTGCCGCCTGCGAAGTGTCCGGCCTATACTGTGGTCTCACACGGAGGATCCTATGCTGAGATATGCGTTACTGTGCTTCTTCGCGGGGCTGCTGGCAGGATGTACGGCTGAGTCCGATAAACAGGCCGGCGAAACGGAACCGGCAACGGCCGGGGCCCAGTTCAGCCAGGATACGATCCTGTACCATGACGCCGCCGAGAAACTCATCGCCGACTTCTCGCGCGAACTCAAAGGTGAACTGATGGCAGCCCTGTCAAGCGGTGACGCGGTCGATGCCATCGCGGTCTGCCGAAACATGGCACCGGAAATCGCCTCCCGGTACGCGACCGGCAACTGGTCGATCAGACGGGTGAGCGATCGGAACCGCAACCCGAACAACCGGGCGGATACGATGCAGGCAGTCATCCTGAGCAGGTTTGCCGATACGTCGGCGGCGCCGTACATGGAATCGTGGACCATTGCGGACAGCGTCTCGATCTACCGCTTTTACAAGCCCATCCGCACCGTGCCGTTGTGCCTGAAGTGCCACGGCGACGTGCAGACTCTTGCGCCGGGCGTCTTTGAGGCGCTCAAGAGGCAGTACCCTCTGGACAAGGCAACCGGCTACAGGTCGGACGAATTGCGCGGCATGTTTGTTGTTCAAGCTACGTGGCCGGACGGCAGGGCGTTTGCCGAACAAATCCTGACCGACAGCCTGGAATTCTTGCTTCCCGACACACAGTGACGCGCTCGGTATTACGGCAGGATGGCGGGGGTAAGCATCCAACCGACTGACCACACTCCGAGATCATCCCTGCACAGGCACACTATACCGGCGTTCTCGAAGGCCACCGGAAGCCTGCTCTCGTTCCCGCACAGGAGCAGGCCCGCCAGGCGGGCGAGGTGCGGCAGGTGCCCGACCAGTATCGTATCCTCGTGCGTATCCGCCAGCCGGGCGGCCCAGACCGACGGGTTGTCCATGGGCGCCAGACCGTCGGCCGCCGTCATCCCGCCGGCCGGTCGAAGGTGATCGGCCAGCACCGCCGCCGTCTGTTCGGCTCGAGGTTTACCGCTGTGCACGATCGTGCCGGCGGTGATGCCCGCGTACCGGGACGCAAACGATGCCACCTTCTCGATATCGGCCCGGCCCTCCTCGGAGAGGCCTCGGCTCGGGTCTTCTTCCTCCGGCCGGGCCACGGCATGCTGCACCACGTACAGGTTCATTTGCTCGCCTCCGCATCAGCCGCCAAATGTTGTGACAGTGCCAATAAAGCACACCGGCGGCCCAGCGCAAGCGCGAGACGAGGTCGGAACTCGTCAGGATGATGTCGCTGTGATCGGGTTTACAGACAGGAGGTCTTGATCTTGAGATTAACGGATTGCGCCACCGCCCCCGGGCCGGGCCCGGCTCTGATCAGAAGCGGTAGCCCGCGCTCACGCGGTACGTTTCGTCAAGATCGTCGTGGTGCAGGTAGGCGAAATCAACCGTGACATTGCTGACGTCCACCCCCCCTCCGGCCGTGAACCGGCCGATATCGAACCCGGCCCGGCCGAAGACCATCTCGCGATAGCTGACTTCCCAGCCCCAGTGCGTATCCAGCGAGATGTCACGGCTCCAGAACTGGGCCGCCGCCCTGATACCTTCGAACTTGATATCGCCGCCGGCCAATGCCCGGCCAGTGAAATCACTGTACGTATACTCGACCATCAGGGCGGGCTTGACGGTCGGGTAGATGGACTCGGTGTTCCCGTCGGTGCCGAACGTAGCGCCCGAATAGCGGATGAACCCGGTGGTAATATCGGCGACGGCCAGCCCCAGTTGGGCGTAATCGTTTACCCGGTACAAGGCCCCGGCGTCCATCGTCAGGCCGTATCCGGATTCGGTGCCTATGTCGCGATAGATCACTTTGGCGGCCAGACCGAAATCGACGCGCGACTTGATCCTGCCCGAGACGGCGGCCGAAAAAAGCCAGTCGCCGTGCGACTCCTCACGCTCTACCACCGGTCGGCTGAACTCGTTCAGGCGCGTGATCTTAATGCCTCCCCCACCTAGATAGTAGACGTAGAATCCAAAGGCCTGAACAAGCGAATTGTCCGAGCCGCGGGCATCGATGTACGAAACGTAGTCGTGGTTGAGCAGGGAGCCGAACGTCTCGGCGTGCATGGCGGTCAGCAGCCTTCCGTCAAGGCGGTTCATTCCGGCCGGGTTCCAGTAGGCCGCAGTGCCGTCAAACGGCCCGGCCACGACTGCCCCGCCCAGGGCCAGACCCCGGCCTCCGACACCGAGCGAGAACGCTTCACCGGCGTACTTGGCGGCTTGCGTGCCGCCGGCCGCCAATCCGAGAAGAGTCACGAAGATATATATTCTGCGATGCACGTCAGCTATTCCTGACCGACCGTGGCGCACTGGCGTTTCAGGTTATGCACGGGCCGTCGGACGGAACCCGGGTGCCGGTCATACTATAACCCTTATTCGGCAGATGTCCAATCTCCAACCAGAACGTCCCCCCATAAAAAAAGCGGGAGGCAAGCCTCCCGCTTTGTACTTGCAGTCTGCAACCTACCGGCTGTCGTCGCCTTTGTCCTTCTTGACCTCTTTGGCGTCCTTGGCCTTTGCCGAGCAGGTGGAAGGGCACGCCGCCTTGCTCATTGGGCAGACGGCCTTGTCGCCTGCGCCCGCCGTCTTGACGGCCTCGACGGTCGTCGATGTAGCCACGGCCGGAACGATTTGGGCTTGATAGCCCTGTTTCGCTACCGCCTCGACCAGGGTGGCGGTTTGGACCTTTGACGGATCGACGCACATTGAGACGCAGCCGTTCTCGGACGAGATGCTGCAAACCCTGATCACGCCATCAACCTTCTCCAGGCCGGCCGTAATGACGGGCTCACACGTGCCGCCCTCCATCCCCTTGATCAACATGTCAACTTTCTGGACCTTGCCGGACTTGCACAGCTCCGCACATTTTTCAAGGGGCACGCCCAGCTTAACGGCGCAGGCAGCCTGCTCGTCAGGCGTGCAGACGCGACCCGACGCCGACTTGGCCTGGCCGGCGCAACAGGTATTTCCGGCTGAACCCTTGTCAGAAGAAGCGCAATTGCCGGCAAAAACCGGCGCGGCGGCAACGGCCAGGGCGGCCAAAACGACCAGACCGGCGGTAAGTAATTGTCTCATAAGTGTACCCTTCCTTTGGTGCCCAAGTAGGTTAGCATTCAATCTGTTTCCAAATATACCGACAAAGCCGCCCGTGGTCAAGAAAAAATAATCGACCACGGAACACCACTTTGCCGCAACTCTTCACAACCTTGTTACATTATACACGCCCCTCCTCGGCCGGTTCCGAAACCCGGAATCCGGCAGGTTTCCGGGAGGGCCGCCCCGGGCAGATTCAGAAGACTGCTGATCGCGAGCACGGCCGGCGCCGGTTCGCGAGCGGGCGGAATTCCGCAGCAGGGTCGCCGGGCTTGCCCGAAATCTCGCCCCCTATGGACAGGCCGCCGGGGGCGTGTTGCTGATAAACAGGTAGTCGATCAACCCCGTCAGATCGCCTATGTCGACAATACCTCCCTGGTCGCCGTCGACATTCGCTTCCGACAGGCAATCGGGCGGTTCGTTGGGCGGGATGAAAAGGTAGCGGATGAGATATGTGAGGTCACCGATATCCACAATCTCACCCGGATCACCGTCCACGTTGCCGGTGATACCCTGGCAGCAGGACGTCAGCAGCCGGTTGAATAGAATGGAAACATTGCCAGACTCACTGTTAGCTACCGCCAGGTCATTGTCACCATCACCGTCAAGATCAATCGAGAAGACAGAGAACGGACCATCTCCTGCGCCATAGTCGACCGCCGTTTGAAACGTCCCGTCACCGTTGTTCTTCAGAATGGAAACATTGTCAGACTCACTGTTAGCTACCGCCAGGTCATTGTCACCATCTCCGTCAAGATCGATCGAGAAGACAGAGACCGGAGAATATCCTGCCCCATAGTCGACCGCCGTTAGAAAGGTCCCGTCACCGTTGTTCATGAGAATGGAGACATTGTTAGAGAAATAGTTAGCTACCGCCAGGTCGTTGTCACCATCACCGTCAAGATCAATCGAGAAGACAGAGAACGGACCATCTCCTGCGCCATAGTCGACCGCCGTTTGAAACGTCCCGTCACCGTTGTTCTTCAGAATGGAAACATTGTCAGACTCACTGTTAGCTAC